>NZ_JAJDMI010000063.1:0-14885 GCF_020593505.1 Blautia sp. DFI.3.45 | reverse complement strand
GGGATAAAAGGTCGGAGGCGTAAGCCGTTACTACGACTGGGCAGTTACAAGCCCATTACCTTTAGGTGATGGGTAGTTGACACAGAAGCGGACTTCCCGGAGAAAACGGAGGAAGTCGAGCAGATTGTTAGAGTAGAACCGCAGGGCTATGTGGGAATTTATCATGCGGATGAAGAATAAAAGTATCATTCAGTTCATCCTTTGAATAACTGCGCGTCGCATTCTCGTTATTTTCCAATGAAGAGAGTCAGACGCGCAATTTTGTTTCAATCTGGAAAAAACTATACCATTCGCTTGTCTGCGAATCCGATTGCACGGGTATAAAAGCCTCAGCGTAGCTCGCTATGCCTGCGTTTTTATAATAATATAAGAACGGAAGTTTACTTAAAAACATATATATGGTATAAACATTTTATAGAAAAGGATATCTTTAACACGATTGTATGAATCTATAAAATATCGTAAAACAGGAGGCGTTTAAATGATCAGACTTCAGGATATTGCAGATATGGCGGGGGTGAGCCGGACTACGGTTTCCAATGTGATCAATGGAAATACCAAGAGAGTGTCTCAGGAAACCATAGATAAGATTACCCGCATTCTGAAAGAACAGAATTATGTTCCACATATGGGATCTGTGATGTTGTCAGGTCATGGCTCCAGAATCATCGGAGTAGTGCTTGGATTTGCCACTGCTCATGGAATGCAGTCTCTGCAGGATTCCTTTGTGGGAGAGCTGATAGGAACCATACAGACAGAAGCAGAACGGAAAGGTTATTTCGTCATGCTTATCGGTGGAGAAAAAATTGAAGATGTAGTAGACATGGCTTCCAGGTGGAATGTTGAGGGTCTGATCATTCTGGGATATGATGAGGAACGATACAGACAGCTGTCCAGAAAACTGAACAAAAAGATGATATTGATCGATGCATATCCGGAAGGGGAATACACCTTCCAGAATGTAGGAGTTGACGATTATTCCGGTGGATATCAGGTTGGAGAATACCTGTATTCCTGTGGATATCACAGGGCATTGTTTATCGCAGAGACAGATAAGGACAGTGATTCCCGCAGATGGAATGGATTCAAACAGGCTATGGAAAAGCAGGGCGGTTTCTGCAGCAAATCCCGTCTGATCGTAGTTCCGGGGGAGAAGAGACAGCGCCTTAGCAGATATGAAGAACTGCTTCCTCGTTTCCTTGAAGTAAAGGCACTGGCGTTTTCTTCGGATTACGGAGCGATTGAGGCTATGAACTATTTCTTTGACCATGGGATTAAGGTTCCGGATCAGATTTCCATAGTAGGTTATGATGACAATATTTATGCGGAGTTTGTCCGTCCCAGGCTGACTACGGTTCATCAGGATATCCACCAGAAGGGCGTGATCTCCCTGCGTCGTCTGCACCGGATGATAGAGGGAGAAACTTTAAAAGAAATGAATATCAAGAGCCCGGTGCGGCTGATAAAAAGAGAGTCTGTGAAGGAATAGCAGGCTCTCTTTTACAATTTACAGAACTTATCTGGTTGGGTTAACAGTGTAAAAACATACTGATTATTGTATGATATGCACAAAAATAGATCGTGAATTTTGTGTGAAATTTAAGTTTCCCGAGAAACCTGTTGATTTTTACAGACAGACTGCGTTATGATAAAGTCACCAAGGGAAAACAGAGGTTGCGCAGCCTTCGTAGTTAATGAAAATTAAATTATGGAGGAGAAAAAATGTATAAAAAAATAATAAGCACATTGGTAATTGGTACTTTGCTTGCCGGCACATTAACAGGATGCGGCGGTTCATCTGACGCAGGATCTTCAGCGAAAAGTTCAGGTAAAACAGAACTGGAACTTTTTTCCACAAAACCTGAGAACAAGGATACGATTCAGAAACTGGTAGACAAATATAATGAAAGCCATGACGATGTGACAGTAAAGGTTACTGCTCCGCCGGATGCAGGAACAGTATTAAAGACTAGAATGGCAAAGAATGATATGCCTGACATCGTAGCAATGGGCGGCGATAACAACTACACTGAGGTTGAGGGTGCAGGTATGCTGCTTGACCTGGGTGATCAGGATTATATCAAGGATGTACAGGAAGCCTATATTGACATGGTTTACGATGTAAATAAGGACAAAGAAGAGACAATATATGGTGTTCCATTTGCTACAAATGCTTCCGGTGTTATCTACAATACAGAGAAATTCGAAGAGCTTGGACTGGAAG
The DNA here is from genome assembly GCF_020593505.1 of Blautia sp. DFI.3.45. NCBI lineage: Bacteria > Bacillati > Bacillota > Clostridia > Lachnospirales > Lachnospiraceae > Blautia > Blautia sp. DFI.3.45. The sequence goes on along the minus strand of NZ_JAJDMI010000063.1, from coordinate 12,661 downwards.
TTCCGAAGACCTGGGATGAGTTTATAGATGTTCTGCAGAAAATCAAGGATGCAGGCGAGCAGCCATTACTGATGACTTACAAAGACGCATGGACAGCACTTGCACCGTGGAACTCCATAGCAGCAGACCTTGCACCGGAGAGCTTCGCGGATGACCGCAAAGCAGGCAAGACAACATTTGTGGGAACACATGAGGAGATTGCAGAGAAATATCTGACACTTCTTGATTATGCACAGGATGATTACATGGGACTTAGCTATGATGACGGAAACAAGAAATTTGCCAACGGTGACGCTGTAATGATCATCAACGGAAACTGGGCAATCAGCCAGTACCGTAATGCTAATCCGGATGTAAAAATAAACATGTTTGCACTGCCGTCTTCCAATGATGAATCCCAGAACAAGGTTACCTCAGGTGTGGATGTGCTTCTGGGCGTAAGTAAGAGCAGCTCTAATGTAGATGCAGCCAAAGATTTCGTTTCCTTTATGATGGAAAAAGAAAATATACAGACTTATATTGATGAGCAGTTCTCATTCTCCGCATTAAAGGGTGTAGAGCAGAGTGATGAAGCAGTATCAGGCGTACAGGAAGACATCAGCAATGGTAAAGTTGCTAACTTTGAAGACCACTACTATCCATCAGGACTGGATATGGCCGCACTGGTTGCTGGATTTAGTTTAAATCGTGCAAATGGAATGGATGATAAGGAAAACATCGATCAGTTCCTGAAACAGTGTGATGAGAAATATGATGTTGCGAATGTAGATTAAGTGAGGGGATGAGCCTATGAAGAAAGCAGCGAATCGTAAAAGACCTGCTGTCAACAAAATTTACTATATTTATGTTGGTATTCTTGCAGTATTATTTTTCATCTTCCATACAATTCCTTTCCTGAAAGGTGTGTTCTACAGCTTTACTGACTGGAGAGGATACGGAGAGTGGAATTTCGTAGGGCTGCGTAATTATCTGCATATGTTTGTAGATGCAGATACAGGAAATGCTTACATTTTCACCTTTAAATTTGCTGTGATCACTACGATCCTGGTTAATGTGATCAGTCTTGTGCTTGCATGCGCATTAAATGCAAAGATTAAATTCAAAAATACGATTAAAGCGTTTTATTTCCTGCCGTATATGCTGGGGAGTCTGATCGTGGGATTCATCTTTAACTATATTTTTGCAAACCTGGTTCCGGAGCTTGGAAAAGCTCTGGGAATCAAGGCTCTCAGTGTGAATATTCTGGGTACCAACAATGCGATCTGGGGAATCATTGCAGTATCTCTGTGGATCGGATGTGCATTTAATACACTGATCTATATTGCAGGACTCCAGTCTATTGATACAGATGTATATGAAGCTGCTGACCTGGACGGAGCTACAGGCTTCAAGCGTTTCAGCAAGATCACATTCCCTCTTCTGGCACCGTCCTTTACCATTAATATGGTGCTCTCTGCCAAAGGTTACCTGATGGTTTACGATCAGATCATGGCCATGACAGATGGTGGACCTGGAACAGCAACTACTTCCATTGCAGTCCTGATCTATAAGAAGGGATTCGGTGGAGGACAGTTCGCCTACCAGTCAGCCAATGCAGTTGTGCTTTTTATTGTAGTTGTGCTGATTTCTGTATTACAGCTTCGTATACTTGAGAAGAGAGAGGAGAAGTTAGGATGAAACAGGGTGTAGCGAAGGTAAAAGAACGTTACAACTGGCCTGTAACGATTCTTCTTATCATAGGAATTGTGCTGATTATTCTTTTGCCTCTGTATATGGCACTGATGATCGCAATCAAGGATCCGTCTGACATGAATAACATACTGGCATTACCCAGAAAGCTGCGTCTGCAGAACTTCGTGGATGCCTGGGTGATGACAAATTTCCCACAGAAATTTTTTAACACTGCATTTATTACAGTGATCAACCTGTTCTTTACATTGATCACAAACTCCTTTGCAGCGTATGCAATAACCAGAAACAGGAAAAAGAGTAAATTCTTTTCCATTATGTATTACTACTTTATCAGTGCCATGTTTATCCCGTTCCAGGTAATCATGCTTCCATTGGTTGTACAGGCGAATGCCTTCCATCTGGATAATATTTACGGTATTAGTTTTCTTTATATTATCTTCGGTCTGCCCATGAATACCTTCCTTTATACAGGTGCAATCAAGGCGATACCGGAAGCACTGGATGAAGCAGCAATGATCGATGGTGCCAACCCCATCCAGATTTTCAGCCGGGTCATTTTCCCGGTATTAAAACCAACTACAGCAACAGTAGCAATCCTTTCCTTTATGTGGACATGGAACGACTTCAGTATGCCACTGGTACTCTTAAGTGATGAGAGCCAGCAGACCTTACAGCTTGCACAGTATGTATTCAAGAGCCAGTTCTCTGTAGACTATAATCTGGCATTTGCCTCTTATCTGCTTGTACTGGCACCTGTACTGATCGTATATATCTTCTGCCAGAAGTGGATCATGAACGGTGTTGTTGCCGGTGCAGTAAAATAACACATCAATAAACTTGAGAAATACAAACAGGAGGCTTACGTTTATGAAGAAAACCTGGTGGAAAGAAAGTGTTGTTTATCAGATATATCCCAAAAGCTTTAAAGACAGTAATGGAGACGGAATCGGGGATATCAGAGGAATTATTGAGAAGCTTGACTATTTGAAGGAGTTAGGTGTGAATGTTCTCTGGATTTCTCCTATGCTTGAGTCTCCGCAGGATGATAATGGCTATGATATTTCTGATTACAGAAAGATCTATAAAGACTACGGAACCATGGAGGATTATGAAACTCTCCTTGCAGAGGCACACAAAAGAGGAATCAAGATTCTCATGGATCTGGTTGTAAACCATACTTCCGATGAGCATTCCTGGTTCGTCGAGAGCCGTAAATCCAAAGATAATCCTTACCGTGACTATTATATCTGGAGAAATCCGGTGAACGGTAAGGAGCCAAATAACTGGGGCGGAGTATTTGGCGGTTCAGCCTGGGAATATGACGCACAGACAGATATGTATTATCTTCATCTGTTCTCCAAGAAGCAGCCGGATCTGAACTGGGAGAACGACAAGGTTCGTCGGGAAGTTTATGATATGATGAACTTCTGGTGTGAAAAGGGAATCGACGGTTTCCGTATGGATGTTATCAGCATGATCTCCAAAGATCAGGAATTTCCTGACGGAGAGATGAATAACGGATTGTATGGTGATTTCGGTCCGTACAGTGTTCATGGTCCAAGAATCCACGAATTCCTGCATGAAATGAATCAGGAAGTTCTTTCCAAATATGATGTGATGACTGTGGGGGAAACCTCAGGAGTTACCATTGAGGAAGCACAGAAATACGCAGGTGATGACAGAGAAGAACTGAATATGGTATTCCAGTTTGAGCATGTAGAAATCGGCGGCGGTGATTATGGCAAGTGGACCACAGAACGGTATGATTTCAAAGAGTTCAAGAAAATCATGATCAAATGGCAGGAAGAACTGGCAGGAAAAGCATGGAACAGCCTTTTCCTTGGCAACCATGACCAGCCAAGAAGTGTATCCAGATTTGGAAATGACAATCCTGCTTACCGCGATATTTCAGCCAAGATGCTGGCGACCTGTCTTCATATGATGCAGGGAACCCCTTATGTTTATCAGGGTGAAGAGCTTGGAATGACTAACATCTATTTCGACAAGCTGGAGGACTACCGCGATATCGAGAGCCTTCATTATTTCACTGAGCTGACAGAGACAGGCAGACTGACACCGGAGTATATGATGAAATGCCTGATGCTCAGAAGCCGCGATAATGCCAGAACACCTATGCAGTGGGACACTTCCGCAGGTGCAGGTTTCACTACAGGGGAACCATGGATCAAGGTAAATCCAAATTACCGGCAGATCAATGCAGCAGATCAGTTAAAAGATCCGGACTCTGTTTTCCATTATTATCAGAAGCTGATTCGTCTGCGTAAAGAAATGGACATCATTGTGTACGGAGAATTTGAGGCTCTGTACCGCGACCATGATCAGATATTCGCTTACATAAGAAAGCTTGGATCAGAGAAGCTGCTCACAGTATGCAATTTCAGTGCACAGGAAGCGGAAATGGAACTTCCGGAAACATTCGCAGAAGGAGCTCAGTGCCTGATCACAAACATGGGAAGAAAAGTATTTGACAGGAAAATCATCCTGAATCCATATGAGGCGTTTGTGCTTTACAAAAAATAAAATAGTCTGAAATAAAATACCCTTTCGTATGACATGACGGAAGGGTATTTTTGCTTGTTTTATAGTGCTTATAGTTCTGGTAAGTGACGTAAACGCTGCGGTTTTCGTTTATTTTATAGACAGGTATGTATTACTCCTGTGAAGGCATATCTTCACTAAGTTTCAGCAGTGATTCCGTTTAGCAACTGTCAAAGACAGGAGTATATGCTTTCCATGTTGTTTTGTCAACCAGAGTATATTACAATTCCGGAACCACTGTAGTCCATAGATGATTTCCTATTTTCTGGAAATCCCCTTCCAGAGACATTACAGTTACTACTGCATCCTTGTCAGGAAACGCCAGACAGAACTGACCATAATTTCCATCGGATCGATAGGAACCGGCTTCCGGATTCATTACAAACTGATATCCATATCCAAAACCGGAATAAAGATTTCCCGGACTTCCTGCCACTGAATTATCCACCAGATTGGACGTTGCCATCTTCATGTACGACTCTGGCACCAGCTGTTTTCCATTATAATTTCCCTTGTGAAGAATCATCTGTCCATACCGGGTAAACTCATCAATATTCACATAAAGTCCATTAGCCGCATGCACATGCCCTTTCGGACACAAAGTCCAGTCTGGATTTCCAATTCCCAGCGGCTCAAAAAAGCGATTTCTCAAATATTCCAGAAGATTAACTCCCGCACGTTTTTCAATCGCGCAGCTGATCATATAAGTATTAAAATTGCTGTACAGCCATTCTGTTCCCGGTTTTTTTATCACTTTCGCATTCTCGAAGAAATATCGGATCCAGTCCGGAGTTGTGTAACGCTCCGGCCAGTCACAGAAAAACAGAGAGCTTTCCAAACCTGTAGTCATTGTCAGCATATTTTCCAGCGTTACATCCCCCAGATATCCTTCCGGATTCTCCGGTGCATACTCTGGAAAAATATCCACAATCTTCTCATCAAGTCGAATCAGCCCTTCATCAAGTGCGATTCCTGCCGCACAGGACACAACACCCTTGCAGGCAGACCAGGTGTTAAGGCGTGTCTTGACCGGCATTCTTTTATATTCTGCCGTTAACTGTCCTTCACGCCATATCTGCGCATACATAACATTGAGATTTTCTTTTAAAGTTTTGATAGCAAATTCATTGATCAGGTTCTGGTCTTTATTCATAAACATTAATCCTCCCACACACTTGTTTCCATCTTTACATTAGGACTTACACTTCTAAACCATCCGTAAGCCATGCATACTACAATGGCTATCAGACTGATGATTACTACCGGAAGTTTCAGGCTTCTGCAAGAATTGATAAAAATGCAGATATATGCAAACAGGCTCAAACAGCAGAGAAAATAATATTTTCCGTTAGAAATATGCATTGGTGATTTTTCCCATGCTTCTGCATGTTTTTTCGGAAGCTGGAAATAAGCATAAATCTGCAGAAATGCCACTGCTGATGCCAGAAGCATAATATTATTTACAACATCACTGATAGAAAAGTCCAGTAACACAGGTAATATTCCCATAAGATAAGTAAATGTCATCAGTTTCCAGTAAGCCCCTCTTCTGTTCTGAGCTGCCCATGATTTCGGAAGCCATCCATCTTTACAGGACTGTGCAACCGGAATACAGTTATTGGAAATTGTTGAATTAATGGATGAAGACAGTGCAAGTACCGGACCACCAATCATAAATACTGTGAAAAGTGCCGGATTTAAAATATTTTTTGCAACCAGGGTAAGCGGCTGTCCGGCTACCTGATCCAGAGGAAGCACACCACTTGCTACAATTGCAACACCGCCATATATAACCATCAGTGTCGGAATACAGTACAGAAGTGCCTTTGGAATATCTTTATGTGCCTCTTTTGCCTGTTTACCATAATTCATAATGCAGGAATATCCGTTTGTTGAATATACATACAGCATGATTGCGGAAAAGAATCCGGATGGACCATTGGAGAAAAAGTCTGGTGCTGTAAACTCAAACACCGGATTTTTCAGCTGGAGGCATCCCAGAACAATAAACAGACCAAGTGCAACAAACAGCAGGATAACCAGAATTTTCTGTACCTTCGCCATTACATCCACACCACACAGATTGATGGCAAAGAACACACTCAGGGCTGCAATTCCAAACCATTTCGCATTAATCTGCGGCCACAGGGAATTTGCATACATACCAATTGCCACACCATAAGTCGCCAGATTGATCGTCTGTGGCAAAAATCCTACTGCATACATACCGGCAACTCGTTTGCCGGCCATATCTCCTACCAGAGAATAAAATCCTCCTCCAAGTTTCAGTGTAGATGTGATCCATGGAATTGGTGCAATCATCATAAATCCCCAGATACATGCAGCTACATATGCCAGCCATGCTGACTGACCAGTCAAAAGAATTGCCGGTCCGATCAGTGTCAGAACACCCGATCCAATCGCCTGTCCTACACCGATTGTATAAAGATCAATTCGTTTCAGGTAACCTGTTTTTTCTTTTATTTCCTTTACTGTTGACGACATAAAAGCCCCCCTTTTTTATTGACTTTAATATTAATAGTGTAATTAATTCTTTTTCTGACGTCATATGAATTATTTAATGCTATATTAACATCTAGGTTTCAAGATTTCTATTGACAATATTATTAAAAATACACACTTTAATTTGTGCATTATTTACATCTTTTTTATATTAAGAAGAATTTTTTACTCCATTATATTGTAATCAAACTTTACACCTGTTATAATTTATTATACTAATCGTACAATACAGGAGGTTTTCATGAAAATAGAACAGTTGATCCGTGAAAAAGTATCTTTCCTTTCTGCCGGTCAGAAGAAAGTCGCCGAATATATATTACAACACCTTGATTCATTCAGTTATTCCACCCTTGCGAAACTCAGCAAGGAAATTTCCGTAAGCGAAACCACTATCATACGCCTTGCCTATTCCCTGGGATTTGAAAGTTTTTCTGAAATGCAGCGTACTGTACAGAATGATATTCTTTCCGTTCCTACGGTTATAAAAGACGATTCACTGCTGGATAGCGGAAATTTTTATCAAAACATCATTGCCAATGAACTCCATTCCATGGAAAGCTGGGCATCTCATCTGAATCAGGAAGATATGGATCAGATTGTTACCCATCTGAGCAATGCCAAAAAACGCCTCATTGTTGGTGCACGCTCTTCCTACAGTGCCGCTCTCTGGATGGGAACTCTGTTGAATCAGCTTCTTGGAAATACCAAGGTGGTTCACGAATTTTACGATTCCAATTTCGAATATCTCACAGAAGCATCCGAGGATACAGTTGTTCTTCTGATCTCTTTTGCCCGTTATACCAAATGGTCTCTGAAATATGCACAGATTGCCAAAAATCATGGTGCAAAGATACTCGCCATCACAGACAGCATTTCATCACCGGCATGGGCGCTGGCAGACCACGCTATCATTACAGAGATCAATCTCAATGAAATGGGATTTAACTCCTTCTCATGCCTCTATTGTCTGTTTGACAGTATTGTTGCAAAAATCCGCAAAACCAGGTGCAAATCCATCAGTACACGACTTCATGACCTGGAAGAACTTTATTCAGACTTTGATCTTTTTTACGAATAATAATTTCAGGGGGGGATTATCATGCAGGAAATTTTAGATATTTTTCTTGAGAAATCAAAGCAACATCATTCCAATATCATCTACGCACAGATATATAAAAATGATCTTCTAAAAGAAGAATTCAGACTTTTTCCGGTCAAAACCCGTTTAAATATATGGTCTATCAGCAAGCCTTTTGTTGCAATGGCCGCAGGTATCGCAGAACGTGAAGGACTGATCACTCTTGATGAATACATTTATCCCTGGTTTGAAAAATATTTCCCTTCCGACCCTTCTGAAAATCTGTACAAGATAAAGATCCGTGATCTTCTTACCATGTCATCCGGTCAGAAAGATCCGCTCTTTTTCTGCGATGGACCAGAACGGTACATAGAAAAGGACTGGGTGAGATATTTCTTTCAGAATGATTCTTTTCCCTATACACCCGGTACTCATTTTGTGTACAGCAATTTTTGTTCCTATATTTTATCTGTTCTTCTGGAAGAGAAATCCGGAACGGGTCTGCTGAATTATCTGCGATATCGTTTCTTTGAACCGGTTGGCATTCCGAATCCTGACTGGACCCTCTGCCCTCAGGGACATTGTATGGCAGCTAACGGACTGTATCTGACGATTGATGAATTGGCTCGTTTTGGACATCTGCTTCTGCATGAGGGTTCCCTGAACGGAAAACAGATCGTCCCAAAAAAATTCGTGATTGATGCCTGTCAGAAACATATCGATTCTTACAATCCACTGACGGAGCATCCGGATTACCAGAGCTATGGTTATGGGTATTTCATATATATGGGACCTATGGAAGATACACTGATCCTGTCCGGCAATTACGGCCAATACTGCGTCATTGACAAAAAACGTCAGATGGTATCCTGTGTCATGTCCCTAGATGGCAATGACCACAAAAAAATCCGTGATGACCTGGTGGATTCTCTTGCAGAATATTACGGTGTAAAAATTTCACATATATAAAAAAATGCCGCTCCCGCGGCCACATCATATGATATTCGCAATCCGCTAACGCTACTTGCTCATAAAAAAATGCCGCTCCCGCGGCATTTTTTTATATCACTAACCAATCCTCAACCATAGCTGTATTATGCAGCAGTACTGCTTCATTTCCCTTCGTTACAAAAATCCTCTGCACAAACACATCCACAACTTCGCCTTCCCGGACGGGTTCTTCGTCAAGGCTTCTTCTGGCGCTGAGTGTGGTGTTTCCTACACGGACTTTCAGTTTCAGGCTGCTGCCGCGGAATGCGACTCGTTCTACGATGCCCTCTGTTGCGGAGCTTTTATATTTCTGCTCCTCGTTCTTCTTTGTCACTTTTACAAACTCCGGACGGACAATGGCTTTTTCGCCTCCTGGAACTTCCTCGAAGTGATTGAACACCTGGTAATCATCGATCACAGAAATCTGCCCGAAAAATCCCGCCGTAAACGCAGTATCCGGATTCTGATAAACCTCCAGTGGAGTTCCCTTCTGCTCGATCCGTCCACGGTTGGTAATAATAATTTCATCCGCCACCTCAATAGCCTCATCCTGGTCATGGGTAACAAAAATACTGGTGATCCCCAGTTTCTCAATCATATCCTTCAGCTAGCTTCGAAGCTCCGTACGGATCTTTGCATCGATCGCCGCAAAAGGCTCATCCAGAAGGAGAAGCTGCGGATTCGGAGCCAGAGCCCGGGCAAAAGCAACTCGCTGTCTCTGACCACCGGACAGCTGACTCGGATATCTTTTCTCCAGTCCCTTTAGCCCGATCAGCTCTACCAGTTCCATAACCCTCTGCTTAATATACTTCTTGTCCGCCTTCTGCATCTTCAGGCCAAATGCAATATTATCATACACCGTCATATACCGGAAAAGAGCATAATTCTGGAACACAAATCCAATGCCTCGCTCGCTGGCAGGCACATCATTGACCACTCTTCCGTCGATGATGATCTCCCCGCTGTCTGGCTGCTCCAGACCGGCGATCATACGGAGAATCGTAGTTTTTCCGCTTCCGCTGGGCCCCAGAAGACCGATCAGCTTCCCCTTTTCGATACCAAAGCTTACGTTATCAGATGCCTTGTAATCCCCATATGTTTTATTGATATTTTTTAACTCAACGTACATCGCCTTTTTCCGAGTTAGGCGAGAAAATGATCGTCAATGCCGGTGGTGACATCTAATGAGAACATCCCAAGATAACGGAAAGTGGTGTTGAATCACCACTCCTACCACATCTAATGGACGCCACTGAAAAACTATTTTTATACACATTATATAGTAGATTAAAACAAATAAAAACACTTTATATTGTACTGCTTTATGCAAAATAAAGACTTTTTCAGTGGCGTCCTAATGAGAACATTCCAAGATAAAAACCAGAAAATGTCACCCTGTTTTAAGGAGGGTAATCCTGTTTTAATAAGGTGAGTTGGATGATATGGAAGAAATAGAATTTACAACACCCGATGAAAAAAATCAAATGAAGTATTTGCGTTAATAATATACGATATTGTGGATAATAAACGGAGAAGTCAACTGGTCAAATATCTTCAGGGATATGGTTTTAGAGTACAGAAATCATGTTTTGAAGTAATATTGAATAAATCAGTGTTCAAAAAATTGAAGATGGAGATTGCCCAATATGCTACAGATGAGGACAGTATCCGAATATATCAGCTTCATGGTATTGGACAAGTGACATGTTATGGTAATAATTTTCTGGTTGTGCCACGAGATATCATTATAGTATAATGCTTTGTATAAGATATTATATCGTAAGAAGTGATTATTGAAAAAACAAGCTATTAATATAGCCGTACTGCTTTGTGATTATGATATAAACAATGTTAAGTTGATAGCGGGAGGAGTTAGAGAATAATTAAAGAAAAAATCAACAGATTAATTGATGCATGCAAAGATGATTCTGATATGCTGGATATTATCCAGGCAGATGTGCTGGCTTTGGGAGAATATACACAGGCAGTATATTCAATGGAATTTTCCAGTGCAATTATCCGGGAAAAATACGAGGGTGAGAAAGTCAGAGATGCTCTGGAGAAAAATGATCAGGACAGACATAATGCTCATGAACGTGCCATTATGGGAGTGAAACGTTTGAATCGTTTTGCGGAAATGAAGGGACTTGAACCGATTTTTGACGGAGATGTGAGTAACAGGTATGAGGTTGCTGATTTCTGCTGTGAAACGGTAAAAGAATATTTTGATAACAGAACTTTATAATAGGCTGTAGCCTATATGATATGTAAAAAAATCCCCAGAACATAAGCTCTGGGGATTTTTTATTTATCTGCCCCATAATATCTGTCATCGCCGAAGCCAAGGATCAGCATGAAGATTGGCGGTAAGAAAATAAGGCCAATGGCGAATCCTGTGCCCCTGCCGAAGGCTCTTGCAAGCTTAACACTGTACATAATGCTGATTATGGCAAGTATGATTTTGATCAGTACGATGATCATGGAGATCATTAAACTGTCGTTTGTTTCAAGAGTTCCCTGTAAGCAGGAAGATACGATTCCAAGAACCAATGTCAGCCAGAAATATGCAGGTTGCCATGCGATTTTATAAGAAATATAATCGCCATATATTGGAATAATACTTTTCCATCCGGCCTCCCCTGCTTTGGTAAAGATTCTCCAGTTGGCAATAATCTGCAGAAGCCACCATGCGAATGCAATCATCAGATACATACCACCTAAGAATACCATGCTGCTGATAGCTATAAGTCCCATTTGTGTTCCCCCATTTCTTTCTGTGAGATATGATACATGTATCGTTGGTGTAGAAGCATAGTTGAGAACTATGTTTGTTCTCCTGAAGTATTTATGCTAAATCCATTAAAGCATATTCTCAGTAGTTCGTCAATTATCAAAGAAGATTGTACATAAGCGAGGTGAAAACTATGGCAGCAATACTTATGAACTACAAAATACCGGGATATTATATATTTTTCATTTGTCTGGCAGTGATTTCCTGTTTTTCTAATCCTGGAATGGTTGTATTAGCGGGCTGTAGGGTTGATAATATTGATCAGGCAGAGTAAAATTTTATCAATGAAGTGAGTCTCCTGCTTTAATATTACAAATATTCGTCTGACTTATGAAAAGTGCCTGATAAGATGAAAATCTTCTCAGGGATGGGTTGTGAGAACAGAGAAAAAAGAATGGTTTCGGAAAAAATAATGACAAGTTAAACAAAAGCCGTAAAGTGGGAATTTCCAGCTTTGCGGCTTTTGTGGTATCATGAATTGAAAGACATCTCAACAACTTTTCCATTGGTTACCTTAATGCGCAGACCTAATCCATTCATGCTTCTCATGGTAGACATGAAAGCGGATTTTGAGCAATAATCGTTGGGAGCTTCACCTCCGGAAAAATAGTATTTGGTCTTGGAAGTAAGTTTAAATGTATGTTTTCCGTATTTTATATATGCTTTTTTGTTTTGGCTGTTTAATATTCCGTTTTTGGAAGTATTAAATGACGCATACATTGTCAGAGTGTTCCCCTTACATATAGCCTTTCTTGTGCCTGACATATAGTATTTTGTGCCATTGGTTGTTATTGTTCCGCCTTTTTTTCCATTTATGCAGGTATCATAGTAGGTTGTACCTGACTTTCCGGTAGCTGCCTGCACATTTGAGAATCCCATGTAGCCGGTAACGAGGCAGATGGCAAGTATCAGTGTTAACATTTTCTGGAACTTCTTTGTCCATGTTTTCATATTGAAAACCTCCTTTCGTTTTCTGGATTTATTATAATAGCCTGGAAAAGCAAAGTCAATAGAGGAGCGTAATGGAA
>NZ_JAJDMI010000062.1:0-15549 GCF_020593505.1 Blautia sp. DFI.3.45 | reverse complement strand
CAATCTGGAATGAATTTTGGCTACGTTACTGTGAACGGAGTGAACAGTAACGAATATTTTCATAATTTATGATATGCAGAAATGTCAGGGTATGATATAATAGATAGACTATAGTATTTTTGCTGCTATAGTATTTGAGGGCAAATGTTCTGTAAGGAATACGTTACTGTTTACTATGTGTTTCATATCAGAAATATACATATATCAGACACTGTGACATACATGAATTGGGTATAGAAATCAGACGAATGCTGTAAAAAAATGTATAAGAAAGTGTAAGCAAATGAGAAACAAAAAGAAAGCAATATTTAACACCATTTTTCTGATCCTTATATTTTCCATTACCGTATATATGGTATTTAAGGGAGAGGATCTGGGAGAGATTATTCATACAGTACGGCAGGCAGATCCGGTTTACTTACTGGTCAGTGTGGTTTGTGTGGTACTGTTCATACTTGGCGAGTCTGTAATTATTTTCTATATGATGCGGACTCTCGGAGCAAAAGTAAAGATGGGGCATTGTGCTCTGTATTCTTTTGTGGGATTCTTTTTCAGCTGTATCACACCGTCTGCATCCGGCGGACAGCCAATGCAGATTTATTTTATGAAAAAGGACAAACTTCCGATTCCTGTCACTACGCTGGTCCTGATGATTGTCACAATTACTTATAAAGCGGTTCTGGTAGTGATCGGAATTGTAATCTGGATTTTTGGCAGAGGCTTTCTGGAAGGATATCTTGGCCAGTACATGTGGGTGTTTTACCTGGGTGTAGGTCTGAATATTTTCTGCGTTACTTTCATGATGATCCTTGTATTTGCACCTGGACTGGCGAAATGGATCATGGTAAAAGGTCTGAAACTTATTGAACATTTCCGTTTCCTTAAGCCAAAGACAACCCGGCTTGAGAAACTGGAAGCGTCTATGGACCAGTATCATGAAACTGCGGCTTTCTGGGCAAGTCACAAGCTGGTGATCCTGAAAGTGTTACTGATCACTATGGTGCAGAGGATTTTGTTATTTACAGTTACATACTGGGTATACCGTTCGCTGGGATTTCATGGATATTCCATTATAACCCTTACGATTTTGCAGTCTGTCATATCTGTCTCTGTTGATATGCTGCCTTTACCCGGAGGAATGGGAATCAGTGAGTCTCTTTATCTGGTGATGTTTGCACCGGTTTTCGGAGAAGCATTACTTCCTGCAATGCTGCTCAGCAGAGGAATTTCCTATTATGCACAGATGCTTATCAGTGCAGTGATGACCTGTGTGGCGTATTTCATAATAGGAAGAAAAGAACAAGAAGAAAAGTAGGGGGAGAAAATATGTTTTTAGGAATTTATGATTATACGGTAATATTGACTTATATAAGTCTGGGAATTTCCGTATTTGGAATTACCAGGGCTCTGGAGGGGGATTTTAAGGTTGCGATTTTCTGTCTGGCGCTTTCCGGACTGTGTGATATGTTTGACGGAAAGATAGCCAGAACAAAGAAGAACCGTACGGATGATGAGAAGAATTTCGGGATTCAGATCGATTCCTTATGTGATGTGGTCTGCTTTGGTATTTTTCCGGCAATGATCTGTTACTGTCTGGGTGTGAATACATCGGCGGGGATTGGGGCGCTTATTTTTTACAGTGTGGCATCTGTCATCCGCCTTGCATATTTTAATGTTTCAGAAGCAAAGAGACAGAATGAGACTTCTGAGAACAGACAGTATTATCAGGGGCTTCCGATCACATCCATGGCGATCATCCTGCCGTTCCTTTATCTGATGAGAAGATATTGCGGACTCTATTTCCTGATTGTGATACATATTGCAGTGATTATCGTGGGACTGCTTTTTATTCTGGATATCAAGGTAAAAAAACCTCAGAATCCGGTACGTATCCTGCTGGTTGCAGTCGTGGCACTTGCACTTGCGAAGATGTTCCGTTTGATATAAAATAAATATAACTGTTGACTGGCCGCAGCGGTTCCCGGGAAACGGGGAGGCTGCGGTTATACTTTTATGGAGGGAAGATACGAATGAAGTATATTGACAGAAAAGGAAATATCACGATTGAAGAGAATGAGCAGGATAAATTCCTGCGGCATTTATATAATGACCGGGGTGGCAGACTCTGCCTGAAACTCCTGATCAGACCTTTCGTGTCAAAGGCAGCGGGAGTCCTGCTTAACACCAGACTTTCTGCCAGATTTGTACCGGATTTTGTAAAAAACAACAAGATTGACCTGAGCATTTACGAAAAACAGAACTTCTCTTCATGGAATGACTTCTTTATAAGGCGCATCCGAAAAGAAGAACGCCCGATCGATATGCGCGAAAACATCCTGATCAGCCCCTGTGACGGAAAACTTTCCGTACACAGGATCAGCTCAGACTCACGTTTCAGCATCAAAGATACAGAATATACAGCAGGACAGCTTCTGAAGAATAAGGCAATTGCCGAGAGATACACAGGCGGCTATGCGCTGATTTTCAGACTGACAGTAGATGACTATCATCATTACTGCTATGTGGCAGATGGAAGAAAATCCACGAATGTAACTCTGCCCGGCGTTTTCCACACAGTGAATCCTGCAGCAAACGATGTATATCCCATCTACAAAGAAAACGCCAGAGAATACACTCTGCTGAAAACAAAACAATTCGGAACCATCCTCATGATGGAAGTAGGCGCCATGATGGTAGGAAAAATCACAAATCTCCATAAAAATCCTGCCACAGTAAAGAAAGGCCAGGAAAAAGGCAACTTCGAATTCGGAGGTTCCACAATAATCCTCCTCATCCAGCCGGGAAAAGTCCGTATCGACTATGATCTGATCGAGAATACAGAAGAGGGATATGAGACTATCGTAAAAATGGGCGAACGAATAGGAGAGTGCAGGAAGTTAAAAAATACAAAGAATCATTACGAAGGCACAATAGAGAATACCTGAACAGGTATTCGCATTTTATTAAAAGATAATAAAAAGCATTTGTGAAGATGCAGAAAGGATATAATAATACTGTTGAATAAACGAAACTATCAGAAAGAACTGGAAAAACTTATAGATCAGGCGCAAAAAGATAACAAGATCCCAAGCCTGTTTCTCCACAGCTGCTGTGCACCCTGCAGCAGTTACGTACTGGAATACTTGTCGAAATATTTCAACATCACAGTATTCTACTACAACCCAAACATCTACCCGGAAGAAGAATATCGCAAACGAGTCCATGAAATTACCCGTCTTGTAAACTCCATGGAATTTGAACACCCTGTCAAACTGATAGAGGGTCACTACGACCCGCAGGAATTCTTCCAGATGGCAAAAGGCCTCGAAGACGTACCCGAAGGTGGCGAACGCTGCTTCAAATGCTACCGTCTCCGCATGGAAGAAGCAGCAAAACTGGCAGAAGAGGGCGGCTATGACTATTTTACCACCACCCTTTCCATCAGCCCTCTGAAAAACGCAGCCAAGATCAACGAAATCGGTGAAGAACTGGCAGAAATCTACCACGTCCAACACCTCCCATCTGACTTCAAGAAAAAAAACGGCTACAAACGTTCCATCGAACTATCCCACGAATACGACCTCTACCGTCAGAACTACTGCGGTTGCGTCTATTCCCGAAGAGAGGCTGAAAACAGAAAATAAAGCAGTAACCACAATTATGTAACATATAGCCAATACCCAGTGAAGAAAAAGAAGGTGTGTTGGGGTGCATTTGAGGGTTCTTGTAATTCTTGGTATTCGGGAATCTGCGTTATGAGCCGACCGTCTCACGTGTCTGAGCGAAGTTTGCAACGGAGCGAGTTTGAGAGGGCGGCTCATGGTTTTAGCAGATTCCCGAATGCCTTAGAATTACAGGGTTCCGAAACTAAGCCCCAACACACCTTCTTTTTCTTCACGTACCTTTTGAATGATTCCAAACTAACTACTTTGCAATACTGAAAAAATATGTTACACTAACACGTAAAAGCAATAATACCAAAAATAAAGAAGAAACGAGGAATAACACAATGGCACAGCTTTGGGGCGGACGTTTCACAAAAGAAACAGACAAACTTGTATATAACTTCAACGCATCCATCTCTTTTGACCAGAAATTCTATGAGCAGGACATCAGAGGCAGCAAAGCACACGTAGCAATGCTCGCCAGACAGGGGATCCTGACAGCAGAAGAAAAAGATCAGATCGAAGCAGGTCTTGACGGAATCCTTGCAGATGTAAGATCCGGCAAACTCGAAATCACATCCGAATATGAAGATATCCACAGCTTTGTCGAAGCAAACCTTATCGACAGAATCGGTGATGCAGGCAAGAAACTTCACACAGGAAGAAGCCGTAACGACCAGGTAGCCCTTGACATGAAACTCTATGTAAGAGATGAGATTGACGAGACAGACGAACTGGTAAAGAAACTTCTCGAAGCACTTCAGAAGATCATGGAAGAGAATGTCCACACATACATGCCAGGCTTCACACACCTCCAGAAAGCGCAGCCGGTCACACTGGCTCACCACGTAGGCGCATACTTTGAAATGTTTGTACGTGACAGAAGCAGACTTGCAGATATCCGTAAGAGAATGAACACCTGTCCTCTGGGTGCAGGCGCACTGGCAGGAACCACCTACCCGCTTGACAGAGAATATACAGCACAGCTTCTCGGTTTCGACGGCCCGACCAGAAACAGCATGGACTCTGTATCAGACAGAGACTATGTGATTGAGCTTCTGTCCGCATTCTCCACAATTATGATGCACATGAGCCGTTTCTGCGAAGAAATCATTATGTGGAACTCCAATGAATACCGCTTCGTAGAGATAGACGATGCCTACAGCACAGGCAGCAGTATCATGCCTCAGAAAAAGAACCCGGATATCGCAGAACTTGTAAGAGGAAAAACAGGACGTGTATACGGGGCATTAACATCTATCCTTACAACCATGAAAGGAATCCCTCTTGCATACAACAAAGATATGCAGGAAGACAAAGAACTTACATTTGATGCCATTGACACTGTAAAAGGATGTCTTGCCCTTTTCACGGGCATGATCTCCACTATGCAGTTCAACAAACAGAATATGGAAGCAAGTGCAAAGAATGGCTTTACAAATGCTACAGATGCAGCCGATTATCTGGTAAATCATGGAGTACCTTTCCGCGATGCACACGGCATTGTAGGCCGTCTGGTGCTTACCTGTATTGATAAAGGGATTTCTCTGGATGAACTTCCTCTTGAAGAATATAAAGCCATCAGCCCGGTATTCGAGAACGATATTTACGAAGCGATCAGTATGAAAACCTGTGTGGAAAAACGTATGACCATCGGTGCACCGGGACCTGACGTGATGGAGAAAGTGATCGCTGAGAACAAAAAATATCTGGAAGAAAATTAAAAAAATGCTTGCAATTTATTTTGGTTTGTTATAGTATGTACAAGAAAGACAGATGTACGTAATATAAGGACACCTGGATAAAAATGTCCGCGCAAGGGTAGAGACGCGGGCAGAAGATAAAGAGGAGAAAGATATTATGAGTGAAAAGCTTAGAGTCGGTATTTTAGGTGCTACAGGTATGGTAGGTCAGAGATTTATCTCTCTGCTTGAGAATCATCCATGGTTTGAAGTTGTAACTGTAGCTGCAAGTCCGAGAAGTGCAGGAAAGACATACGAAGAGGCAGTTGGCGGAAGATGGAAAATGGATACTCCAATGCCGGAGGGTGTCAAGAATCTTGTTGTTATGAACGTAAACGAAGTAGAGAAGGTTGCTGCAACAGTTGATTTCGTATTCTCTGCTGTAGATATGTCAAAAGAAGAGATCAAGAAGATCGAAGAAGAATATGCTAAGACAGAGACACCGGTTGTTTCCAACAACAGTGCTCACAGATGGACACCGGATGTACCGATGGTAGTGCCGGAAATCAATCCGGAACACTTCGATGTAATCGAATCCCAGAAGAAACGTCTTGGAACAACACGCGGATTTATCGCTGTTAAACCAAACTGCTCTATCCAGAGTTATGCTCCTGTATTAACTGCATGGAAAGAGTTCGAGCCATATGAAGTAGTTGCTACTACATATCAGGCAATCTCCGGAGCAGGTAAGACATTTAAGGACTGGCCGGAAATGGTTGGAAACATCATCCCATACATCGGCGGCGAGGAAGAGAAGAGCGAGAAAGAGCCATTAAGAATCTGGGGTAAAGTAGAAGACGGTGTAATCAAACCTGCTACAGAACCGGTTATTACATGCCAGTGTATCCGTGTACCGGTACTGAACGGACATACAGCAGCTGTATTCGTTAAATTCCGTAAGAATCCTACTAAAGAGCAGCTTATCAAAGCATTAGTAGAGTTCAAGGGACTTCCACAGGAATTAGAACTTCCAAGTGCTCCGAAGCAGTTCATTCAGTATCTGGAAGAGGACAACCGTCCGCAGGTTACAGAGGATGTAAACTTCGAACATGGCATGGGCGTATCTGTAGGACGTCTTCGTGAAGACACCGTATATGACTGGAAATTCGTAGGACTTTCCCACAATACAGTCAGAGGTGCAGCAGGCGGAGCAGTTCTCTGTGCTGAAACCTTAAAAGCAAAAGGATATATCCAGGCGAAATAATTTATAGAAAATAATAAAAGAGGTGCCGGTAACGGTGCCTCTTTTTATGAGGACACGACGGATTATGAAAGAAAAAGTTCTGACAACAGTGGTGACTTTTGAAACTACCACTCAGGCAATTGCCATGGAAAGGGAATGTAAGAAAAACAAATTTACAGGCAGACTGATCCCTGTGCCAAGAGAAATATCAGCTTCCTGCGGCCTTGCGTGGAAATGTGGGGAACAGAACGAAGAAGAAACAGCTTCCTATATGAAGGAACAGGATCTGGAATATGAAAAGATTTATAGGATTCTTGCGTAAAATGGAAAGATTTATAGGAACACCTGATATATGGTAAACGGTTCACATTTTGACGGATATGTGAAAACATGATACAATGATAGCACTGAATCTCTTGTTATAGAAGATATGTAACTATTTGGCAGTCTGTCGGCTGTGAAAGTACGTTACTGTTCACTCCGTTTACAGTAACGAAAGTATTGAACAGTTACGAGGAGATTCTGAATATGGAGATCAATTGGGGTGAACTGACTTATGGGAAATGAAATGAAAAAAAATGAAGTGCGTCTTACACAGCTTGCCAGTGCAGCCGGATGCGGTGCTAAGATTGGCCCGAAGGTTCTGGCACAGGTAGTAGGCAAACTTCCGAAATTTACAGATCCGATGCTTCTGGTAGGTCCGGAGACATCAGATGATGCAGCAGTATACAAGATTAATGATGAACTGGCAATGATCCATACAGTAGACTTTTTTCCGCCAGTAGTGGATGATCCGTATATGTACGGGCAGATCGCAGCAGCCAATGCACTGAGTGATGTCTATGCAATGGGCGGTGTTCCGAAACTGGCATTAAATGTGGTAGCATTTCCAAACTGCCTTGGTCCGGAAGTACTGGAGCAGATTCTGCGCGGCGGTGCAGATAAGGTCATGGAAGCCGGAGCAGTCCTTGCAGGCGGGCATACTATCAATGATAAAGAACCGAAATACGGACTCTGTGTAACTGGTTATGTGCATCCGGACAAAATGTGGAAAAATTACGGCGCAGAAGAAGGAGACATCCTTATTCTTACCAAACCGCTGGGCTGTGGAATCCTTAACACTGCCATTAAGGCAGAAATGGCGTCTCAGGAAGAAATTGAGAGAGTTCAGAAAATCATGGCGAAGCTGAACAAATATGCAGCAGAGATTGCATCTAAATACACGATCCACAGCTGCACCGACGTAACAGGATTCAGTCTTGCAGGTCACAGTCTGGAAATGGCAAAAGGCAGCCGGAAAACCCTGGTGATCCAGTCTGAGAAACTTCCGATCATTGAGGGTGTTGAAGAGTATGCACAGATGGGGCTGATTCCTGAAGGTGCATACAGAAATCGTGACTTCGCAGGCGATGAAGTACGAAGTGAGATTAAGGAACTCTGGATGGAGGATCTGGTATTTGATCCGCAGACATCCGGCGGACTTCTGCTTGCAGTACCGGCAGAAGAAGCTGATGCCCTTGCAGAAGAGCTTGCAGGTATGGATATCTTCGGCGGTGTTATCGGATATGTAACAGAATTGCAGGATAAAGCAGTTGTATTTGAATAAAAAAATCAGCTTTACTTTCAGACATGCTCTGCACGCCTGCGGAGATCTTTCTTGTCTTTTGCGCTCTGCCGAACTGTCTTGAATGCATTAGTTTATGGAATTGCTATAAAAATCTTCGAATATAATGGAACATAATTACAAATCGTTACTGTTCACTCTGTTCACAGTAACGTAGCCAAAATTCATTCCAGATTGCCTGCGGCAATGGAATTTTGGCTTGTATGTCTCGGGATTTTGGCATATTCATGCCAAAACACCTCGCGGGATAGTGGTGTGTGAACAGTAACTACAAATCTGATGAATATTCTTGAATTGTTTGACGATTTCGGTTGTGAAACAGATATTCAGGTGATATAATGTTCTCAATAAAATACATTGCGGAGGTGTAGTTATGAATTACGAAGATGTACAGAAAGTGTCAAATGCGGCGAAAGCCAAGAGTAACCTGGTGAATACCAACTTTTTCAAGTACTTCATACGTGCGATCATGGCGGGTTTTTTTATTGATGTGGCCATGATCTACAGTAATGTAGTTGGAAACGTATTCTCCAAGACCATGCCTGAATGGGGAAAATTTGTGGGGGCATTAGTATTCTCCATTGCAGTGCTTCTGATCAGCTTCGTAGGCGGCGAACTTTTTACAGGAAACAATATGGTAATGGCGTTCGGAGCCTATGATAAACAGGTGAGCTGGAAAGAGGCAGGTAAGGTATGGGGCGTAAGCTACCTTGGAAACTTTGTCGGATGTGCAATTTTAGCATTGCTGTTTGTATGGGCCGGAGCGTCCGGAACAGCAGATTATTTTGCAGGATTTATCGGAAACAAGCTGAGTGTTCCGCTCGGACAGATGTTTTTCAGAGCAGTACTCTGTAATTTCTTCGTCTGTCTTGGTGTGCTCTGTGGTATGAAATTAAAGAGTGATGCAGGAAGATTCCTGATGATCGTTATGTGTATCTCAGGATTCGTTGTAAGCGGATTTGAGCACTGCATCGCAAACATGGGAATCTTTGTTACCGCATACTGTCTGGTACCTGGATTATCCCTTGGAGCCATGGTAAAGAGCATGGTAGTAGTAACTTTAGGAAATATGGTGGGCGGTGCCCTGTTGCTGGCATGGCCGCTCAGAAAGATGAGTGCAGATAAATAATATGTCAAAAGCTTTATACATAGCCGAAAAGCCCAGTGTGGCACAGGAATTCGCAAAAGCTTTGAAAATCAACGGACAAAGACGGGATGGCTACCTGGAATCTCAGGACAGCGTGGTGACCTGGTGTGTGGGACACCTGGTCACCATGAGCTACCCGGAAAAATATGATATCAAATATAAAAGGTGGAGTTTAGATACCCTGCCTTTTTTGCCGCGCGAATTTAAATATGAAGTGATCCCCGGAGTGCAGAAGCAGTTTGAGATTGTCAAAGGACTGCTTAACCGTGAGGATGTGGACACCATTTACGTGTGTACCGACTCCGGACGTGAGGGGGAATACATTTACCGTCTGGTGGCACAGATGGCAGGTGTTCATGGAAAAAAAGAAAAGAGGGTCTGGATCGACTCTCAGACAGAAGAAGAGATCATGAGAGGAATCAGAGAGGCAAAAGATCTGTCGGCATATGACAATCTTTCTGCTTCAGCCTATCTTCGGGCGAAAGAAGACTATCTCATGGGAATTAATTTTTCCCGTATACTGACACTGCGTTATGGAAACAGTGTGTCAAATTATTTAAATACGAAATATCAGGCCATTTCCGTAGGACGGGTTATGACCTGTGTACTTGGAATGGTAGTGCGAAGAGAGCGCGAGATCCGTGCATTTGTGAAAACTCCGTTTTATCGCGTACTCAGCAGCATTGCCCTTGAGGGAGAAAACTTTGAGGGAGAGTGGAGAGCTGTGGAAGGCAGCAGATATTTCCAGACTCCTTATCTGTATAAAGAGAACGGATTTAAAGAGAAAGCCTATGCTGAAAAACTGATACAGGAGCTGTCTGTGAGTCAGCCGTTGCAATGTACAGTAGAGAAAATCGAGCGGAAAAAAGAGAACAGGAATCCGCCACTTTTATTTAACCTGGCGGAGCTTCAGAATGTGTGTTCCAAGCTGTTCAAGATTAGCCCGGATGAGACATTAAAAATCGTACAGGAACTGTATGAAAAGAAACTGGTCACTTATCCCAGAACAGATGCCCGTGTATTGTCTACTGCGGCAGCAAAGGAGATTTATAAGAATATCTCCGGGCTGCGTAATTATGAACATACAGCAGAGATCGCACAGCACATTATTGAACAGGGAAATTACAAAAATCTGGCAAAGACCAGATATGTTAATGATAAGCAGATCACAGACCATTATGCAATCGTACCCACAGGCCAGGGCTTAAACGCATTGAGAAGTGTTTCTCTTACTGCGCAGCGTGTATATGAGACCATTGTCAGAAGGTTTGTATGTATTTTTTATCCTCCTGCAGTATATCAGAAGATCAGTCTTGTGACAAAAATTCAGAATGAGAGCTTCTTTTCTTCATTTAAAGTACTGCTGGATGAAGGGTACTTAAAAGTTGCCACAAATTCTTTTGCGAAGCGAAAAGCAGCAGATGCCATGAGTGGTGGAAACAGAGCCGGCGCAGCCGGCAATGAGGGAAGTGAAGAGGAAGATCCGGATACAGGAAAAAACGGCGGGAACAAAGCTGATGATTCGGCTGAGGATATGGCGTGTGATACCAGACTTCTTGCCGCATTGCAGAACCTGAAAAAAGGTGATATACTCTCTGTGGACAGTCTGAGTATCAAAGAGGGCGAGACATCGCCGCCAAAGCGTTATAATTCCGGTTCTATGATTCTTGCAATGGAGAATGCAGGTCAGCTGATCGAGGACGAAGAGCTTCGTGCCCAGATTAAAAGCTGCGGAATCGGAACCAGTGCCACCAGAGCGGAAATTCTTAAGAAACTGTGCAATATCAAATATCTGGCACTCAATAAGAAAACCCAGGTGATCACTCCAACCCTTCTTGGAGAGATGATCTTTGATGTGGTAAACTGCTCCATCAGACAGCTTCTGAACCCGGAACTGACTGCAAGCTGGGAAAAAGGACTGAATTATGTGGCAGAGGGCAGTATTACAGAACAGGAATATATGGATAAGCTGGAACATTTTGTGCGCCTTCGCACCAGACAGGTGGAGGACAGCAATATCCAGCCATATCTGAGACAGTTCTTTGATGCTGCAGCAGTGAATTATAAGGATTCATTTGAAAAAAACAGTGCGAAAACAACAGGCAGATCAACGTCCGCAGCGGGACGATCACGTACCTGCAGAAAGCCGTCTGCTTCAAAGTAGTGTGTATTTGTGACAGATAAAAGAAAACATGTCATCATAGCGAGAGAAAAGAGGAAAATATTATGTTAAAAGATTTTACAATTGCAAACCTTCTGGATCTGAACGAAACAATCGCAAAGGATTTATTTGAAGGAAAAACATATCCATGGGAAGTATTACCGGAGATCGGAGATTTCATTCTGAAACTGGGACAGACCTTAAGTGAAGAAGAATACGACCACCCGTCAGAAGATGTATGGATCGCCAAGAGTGCCAAAGTAGCACCTACAGCCTGCATCAACGGTCCGGTCATCATAGGTAAAGAAGCAGAAGTACGCCACTGTGCATTTATACGCGGAAAAGCAATTATAGGTGAGGGTGCAGTAGTAGGTAATTCTACGGAATTAAAGAATGCGGTACTTTTCAACAAGGTACAGGTTCCGCACTACAATTATGTAGGCGATGCAGTTCTCGGCTACAAATCCCATATGGGTGCAGGTTCCATCTGTTCCAATGTAAAATCTGACAAGAAACTGGTAGTTGTAAAAGACGGTGACGAGAAGATTGAAACAGGTCTGAAGAAATTCGGCGCAATGCTTGGAGATAACGTAGAAGTGGGCTGCGGTTCTGTATTAAATCCCGGAACTGTGATCGGACGCTGCTGCAATATTTATCCACTTTCCTCAGTAAGAGGCTGCGTACCTGCAAATCACATTTATAAGTCAAAAACAGAAGTTGCAGAAAAGAAATGATTTAACCGAATCAAGTAGCGAAGGGGATTGCGAATATCCGTTTGACAAGGTATTTTTAGAAGATAATTCAAAGGATAGAAGAGGCAGGTTGTATGAAGGATATTATTTCAGTCATACAGCCTGCCCTTTTATATTTTTATGTCTGTCTGATATAGAAGATATTTGTTGTACCTGATATTACATATGAAATAAAAGTTTTCTCAGGATTACCAGAATGATAATGTGCACCGGATAAAACCAGTAAAAAACATATTTCAGAAATTTTCCTTTTACAAATCCACGTTCACCATTGTACATATTAATGGAAAGAAAAGCAAAGCAGGCTTTCCATTCATAGTAAAGCCAGCAGCTTCCGATGATCGCCTGGGCGGTTTTATCGTTGCGGAACCAGTACATGATCAGCAGGAATACAAATCCCCGCCATCCGTAATCTGCCTTCAGAAACACAGAGACAGTCAGCAGTGCCAGCACGCAGACAAGCTGCATTTTCTGATTATCCCAGAAGTATTCCAGGGCACAGAATGCCAGGTATCCCAGAAACAGGGTGAAAAATACATTCTGTTTTTCATATCTCCAGGTGTTGGTAAACATGAAGTTCCATGGAATCTCAGAGATACATGCAAATAGAAACAGATTCAGGCCATATTTCTTACGGTTATGTGTATGCAGAAATCCTTCCACTAACAGAAAACAGAAAATTGGAAAAGCGGCCCTGCCGATATCCCGGAAAATCCGATACCAGCTGTAATCCACGCCGCCGAAACTGAAAAGGGTTGCAGTTGTGGCAGGATAATTATACAGGATCATTAAGCCGGTATGGTCAATCAGCATCAGGGTGATGGCAATTAATTTTAAAGCGCTTCCGCTCAGAACCTGAAATTTTGCAGGGAGAAAGGAAGCAGGTAACTTTGTTGTCATAATAGAAATCCTTTCATTAATAGAAATTAGAACTATTTTACCACAAAAAAATCAAAGATGGTTAAAAATTTTACAATTTATGACTGGACGAATCAGCACTTTTGTGAGAAAATAACACTAGGTTGTTAGGCATACTCCTCTGAAGTCATTCAGCAGACATCGGAGTTTTATCCTGTGCAGTTCATTCAGCAGTTCTGTACAGTGGAGAGTATAACAACATGAAGTTAATCTATACTTGAAAGGAGTTTTACAATGATTTATTCACGCGAAGTAGAAGAAATGTGCCCAGTTGCACAGGGCGTTCATCATGGCGCCGCTCCAATCCCAGAAGAAGCTAAATGGGTACAGGCAAAAGAAGTCAAAGACATTTCCGGTCTTACACACGGTGTTGGCTGGTGTGCACCACAGCAGGGTGCCTGCAAGCTTACATTAAATGTTAAAGAGGGTATCATCCAGGAAGCGCTGGTTGAGACTATCGGATGTTCAGGTATGACTCACTCTGCAGCTATGGCTTCCGAGATTCTTCCGGGACTTACAGTTATGGAGGCACTGAACACTGACTTAGTTTGTGATGCGATTAATACAGCTATGAGAGAACTCTTCCTTCAGATCGTTTATGGACGTACACAGTCTGCATTCTCAGAAGAAGGACTTCCAGTAGGTGCTGGACTTGAAGACCTTGGTAAAGGACTTCGTTCTCAGGTTGGTACAATGTATGGAACTCTGAAAAAAGGACCTCGTTACCTTGAAATGGCAGAAGGTTATGTAACAGGTATTGCTCTTGATGCAGATGATGAGATCATCGGATATCAGTTCGTAAGCCTTGGAAAAATGACTGATTTCATCAAAAAAGGCGATGACCCGAATACTGCATGGGAAAAAGCAAAAGGTCAGTATGGCCGTGTTGCAGACGCTGTTAAAATTATCGACCCAAGAAAAGAATAATTTAGGAGGTAACAGGAAATGGCTTTATTTGAATCATATGAGAGACGAATTGACAAGATCAATTCTGTTTTAAACAGCTATGGCATTGCTTCTATCGAAGAAGCTGAGAAAATCACAAAAGACGCAGGTCTTAATGTTTACGATCAGATCAAAGGCATTCAGCCGATCTGTTTTGAGAACGCTTGCTGGGCATACACAGTAGGTGCTGCGATCGCAATCAAAAAAGGATGTAAGAAAGCAGCAGATGCAGCAGCAGCTATCGGTGAAGGACTTCAGGCATTCTGTATTCCTGGATCCGTTGCTGATACACGTAAAGTAGGTCTTGGACATGGTAACCTTGGCAAGATGCTTCTTGAAGAAGAAACAGAGTGCTTCTGCTTCCTGGCTGGACATGAGTCCTTCGCAGCAGCTGAAGGTGCTATCGGTATCGCTGAGAAAGCTAACAAAGTTCGTCAGAAACCATTACGTGTTATCCTGAACGGTCTTGGTAAAGATGCTGCTCAGATCATCTCCCGTATCAACGGCTTTACATATGTAGAGACAGAATACGATCCATACAAGAACGAAGTTAAAGAAGTATTCAGAAAAGCATACTCCGAAGGACTTCGTGCAAAAGTTAACTGCTACGGCGCTAACAGCGTTCCGGAAGGTGTTGCTATCATGTGGAAAGAAGACGTTGACGTTTCTATCACAGGTAACTCCACAAACCCGACACGTTTCCAGCATCCGGTTGCAGGTACATACAAGAAAGAACGTCTTGAAGCAGGTAAGAAATACTTCTCAGTTGCTTCCGGTGGTGGTACAGGACGTACACTTCACCCGGACAACATGGCAGCAGGTCCAGCTTCCTACGGTATGACAGATACATTAGGACGTATGCACTCTGATGCACAGTTCGCTGGTTCTTCTTCTGTACCGGCTCACGTAGAGATGATGGGTCTCATCGGCGCTGGTAACAACCCGATGGTTGGTATGACAGTTGCAGTAGCTGTTTCCATTGAGGAAGCTGCTAAGGCTGGAAAGTTCTAATCAAACCTTTTTAATCAAAGAGTCAACAAACCTAGAAAGTACCGTAGTTCCAAGGGCTGCGGTACTTTTCTTAGTTTAGATCAAAAAATGAGAAAGTAATTTGAGACACGGTGAGAAGCCTTGAAAATGGCAAGATAGGCAAACAGGTAGGTAACAAGTAGGCAACAGAGCGAAGGAAACAAAAAGAAGAGCCGATCACAGGAAAAGAAATGCCGCAACCACAAGGGTTACGGCATTTTTTCTAGTGTGCCGAGCATGGCACTAATCTTACTGGTGAAAGTCCAGTCACGGGTATTTACCGCCAAGTGTAGTGAACCACAAGTCGGTACCAGTAATGGTATGGATGAAGGTAGAAAAAAGCGGCTTTTCAAGCCGCTTTTTCTGCATAGTTAAATATGTTA
>NZ_JAJDMI010000061.1:0-16306 GCF_020593505.1 Blautia sp. DFI.3.45 | reverse complement strand
GATTTTGGCATATTCATGCCAAAACACCTCGCGGGATAGTGGTGTGTGAACAGTATCGGAAAATGTTAAATGATCATAATTCATTCAGAGAATGAAAGGAATATCCCATCGCTTCCCATTTATCCAACAGTTCATCCAGAATCTGTGCATTAGTGGAAGAGGTGCTGTGTAGCAGTACAATAGCTCCCGGATGAATCCGTTTCGTCAGTTTTGCAATAGCTTCCTGTGGATCTGGCTGGTTATCCTGGTACCAGTCTACATAGGCAAGGCTCCAGAAAAATGTGTGATATCCCAGTTCTCTGGCCATAGACAGATTCTGTGTACTGTAGATGCCCTGTGGGGGGCGGTAAAATTTTGTCATTTCTTTTCCTGTAATTTCCCTGTAAATTTTTTCTACATCGGATAATTCTTTCTGAAAAGATTCTTTTGTGGAAATTTTTGACATATCCGGGTGCGTCATAGTATGATTGCCGACAATATGCCCTTCCGTTTCCATTCGTTTGATCAGATCTTTGTTTTCCGAAATGAAATTTCCAACCACAAAAAATGTAGCAGGTGCCTGATGTTTTTTCAGTGCATCCAAAATAGCAGGAGTATTTCCATTTTCAAAGCCTGCGTCAAAGGTGAGATAGATTTTCTTTTCTTCGGTATCTTCAGCAAAAAAGGCATTGTACTGAGCCAATTCTTCTATCGTTGCATTTCCAACAGGACGTTTGCCTTCTTCCTGAAAACTGAGTCCCCAGTTGGAACTTTGGGCAGAAGCAGCAGTCTGTCTGGCAGTGTTGTGCGATACGATTTTTCCTATAGAGGAACCTATAAATGCACAAGCACAGAAAAGAAGAAAAATCTTGGTAAATCTGGAAGAGAAAATCCGAGTGGAAGATATGTATTTGAGATGCATAGAGAGTGTTAACCTCAGAATGGAATGATATTAGTTTAATATATGAGAAAGAGGGGAACTATAGAAGCTGAATGACAAATAAAAGAGCCACAGATTTATATTTCATCGTGGCTCCTGTTAAGATTCTGTATCCAAGGGATGATACCTCACTTTCTGTAAAATAAATTATGAAATTGTATGAATTTGAATTATGAAATTTACTGTCCCATTGGTCTGTACCTTCCTTTTATAGTTTCATAGGGTAAATCGTTAAGTTTTCATTGGACTGTACCTTCTTCATGTAAATGAACGGTTACGTTTTATAATAGGGTAAATCGTTAACGTTTCATTGGACTGTACCTTCCTTATTTTGATTGAATGTCACTTTAAAAATAAAGTAAATCATTAAATTTCCATTGGACCGTACCTTCTTTAGAATGTTTAACTGTTACGTTCAAAATAAGATAAATCGTTAGGTTTCCATTGGACTGTACCTTCCTTGTTTGATAGGAACTACTTATAAAACTTAGTTGGATTTAAAAGCTTAAGTTCTTGGTGGTCCGTACCTGCCTTTCTTATAAGTCATGAATTTGAAACTTTGCTATTCTGGTGGTCTGTACCTCGCTTTCTTAAATTATGAAGAAAAGATTATGTTTTCGGTGGTCTCACTCCTTTACTTTTTTGTTTTTCGTAATCCCTTTTGTTTTATGAACTTAATATAACAGATAAAGAATGAAATGTCAAGAATGAAAATAGAAAATTTACAAAAATATTTAAAAGATAATATTAAAATTATTTGTATTGATAAAATATTCTGAAAATAATAATGGATATAGACAATGCATAGCCGGAAGCATATTGGGTAAAAATATGGTTGTAAAGATATACAAGTCAAATTACGTTACTGTTCACGCCGTTCTCAGTGACGTATTTTGACTAGTACATCGTTTTCGAAATAACTATACCACTCACTTGTCTGCGAATCCGATTGCACAGGTCTAAAAGCCTCAGCGTAGCCCGCTACGCCTGCGTTTTTATACCAGCACACTCGAATCCGCATCCTACGCGATTGGTATAGTTATTTACGAAACGCTGTACTTGAGGTTTAACTGTAACTGTGAAAATATGGAACAGTTACCGGTTTATTAAAATGATCAGGAGGTTCTAATATGTTACGTTATCTGCCTGTGAGAAGGGTTCATGCAAGACAGGTACTTGATTCCAGAGGAAATCCTACAGTGGAAGTAGAAGTAACAGTAGGAGAAGGTGTGATCGGGATAAATGGATATACGGGAAGGGCAATCGTCCCTTCGGGAGCTTCCACAGGAAAGTTCGAGGCAGTGGAGCTTCGTGACGGAGAAAAAGGCTGCTACACCGGACTTGGTGTCCGCAAAGCAGTGGAGAATGTAAATACAAAGCTGGCAGAAGCAATTCTTGGAGAAAATGCTCTGGATCAGTCCTATATTGATAAAAAAATCATAGAAACAGACGGCACAGACAATAAAAGTAATGTAGGGGCAAATGCGGCACTGGGAGTATCCCTGGCAGTAGCAAGGGCGGCAGCAGCAGCTCTCCGCGTTCCTTTATATCAGTATCTTGGCGGCTGCCATACCAGACAGATGCCTGTACCGATGATGAATATCTTAAATGGGGGTGCTTGTGTTATTATAATGACACAAGGCAGAACCCCTTATAATACAAGGGCTCTAGCGATTTAGTCCTAAATAAATTTCGTAACCAATCAACGAATTTATGAAGGAAAGGCCTCTCTTTTATAAATAACACAGTACAGAAGTAATAGAATTTCAGAACTCTGCTGAGATGTATTTACTATACCACGAAAGCGGTGATAATTGAATAAAAATATGTTTTGGACTGAATTAGCTCGCATGAGATTTATATCTCAGCTGTCTGATTCAGTCTTTTTATTTAACAAGAAAGAAGGGAAAGATTATGGCAAAAGTAATTTCTATTGTAAACCAAAAAGGGGGAACGGGAAAATCAGCATGTACAGCTAATTTAGCAGTAGGATTAGCACAAAAGAATATGAAAGTGTTAATCGTTGATGCCGATCCACAGTCTGATGTATCCGCAGGATTTGGATATCGTGATTGTGATGAAAGTAATGAAACACTTACAGCTCTTATGGATACAGTAATGAAAGATGAAGATATTCCTTCAGACTGTTATATCAGGCATCAGGCAGAAGGAATAGACATTATCTGTTCTAACATTGGACTGGCAGGTACGGAAGTACAGTTGGTAAATGCAATGAGCAGGGAATATGTATTGAAACAGATTTTATATGGTATCAAGGATCAATATGATGCAATTATCATTGATTGTATGCCATCATTGGGAATGATCACAATCAATGCACTGGCTGCATCAGATGAAGTACTAATTCCGGTTGAAGCGTCTTACCTGCCAATCAAAGGATTGCAGCAGTTAGAGAAGCTGGATCGTACTGTAGATGAGATTAGACGACGGTTTGGATATTTCAGTATACAGCGAGCGGCAATGTATCAGAATAAAGTCTTATCCCACTTAGACGCTGGTACGCACACGGTCCATCCACACAGTTATTTTCATGGGTAATTGGAGGGATAGATTTGAAAAAAGTATTAACCAGAAAACAGAAAGAAAGTTATCAGTGTATTTTGAATTATACGAAGGAGCATGGATACCCGCCGACAGTCCGGGAATTTGGAAAACTGATCGGAGTAAGATCAACATCATCTGCTTTTTCCAGAATCAAGCAGTTGGAGCAAAATGGATATATCCGCAGAATCCCGGCATCGCCAAGAGCAATCGAGATTTTATAGTGAGGTGTCGGCATGAACAAAGTATATGTAGATGTAGTGGCAGAGTTCCGGAAAGACGGACGGCTGGTTCCCATATTTTTTACATGGGAGGATGGAAGAAAATATAGTATTGACAGAATTTTGAAAATTGAGCGATGCGCCAGCAGAAAGGCAGGCGGTGTAGGAGTGATGTACACCTGTATGATACAGGGGCAGGAAAGCCACTTGTTTTACGAAGTGGATAAATGGTTTATGGAGAGAAAAACAGCATAAGGAGAGATTGGTATAGACGATATTATTTGGATTATTAACCGGCAGGGATAGTCACTTTCCCTTTATATTCCTGCAGGTTTTACATAAGAAGATGGATTTCGGTCAGCAAAGGCAGCTCCCACAATGCCTTTTGGATATCCGCTTCTGCAAGTTGTAGTAAGTAATTGCTTCCCATCAAAATCATGGGGAAAGCGAACTGGTCTGAAAGACCGCCAGTTAGTGTGATGATGATAAGGAGATTTTGAAACTGATGACAGACAGAGATTATGCAATTAAATCAATGAAAGAAATTACCTTCCAGATGGCAAGTCATGCACAGGATTATCTGGAAGTTACAATCGAAAGACATTATACTGATATTAAAGAACTGATGAGAAGCTACCAGAAACTGATTTTAGAAAACCAGGTTGTATTGGAAGAACTGGATATGGAGTGCCAGGAGAAAATCAATGAAGATATGGCATATGCATTGAGTTATCTGAGCATTTATAACAATCAGCTGAATGTGCCAAAGATGCACCGGGAAATGAATAACCTGATGATCATTTATGGCTTGTCTGATATGATCTATCGTGGAATGACACTGGTGAAGTTCTATGCACCGAATGGTGTGATGCTCAGTGAAATCCTTCATTCCTGTTTTTGCAGTCATTATAATAAGACAGATGTGGAAGTACAGCAGGAGTTAGGAATAGGCAGGACTTCTTTTTATAAAATGAAGAAGCAGGCACTTGGATATTTAGGATTTTATTTTTATGAGATCGTGGTACCGCAGGCAAAGGATAAAAGATTTAAACCGTCACTGGGCGTTGAGGAAGAGTAGGTGAGTAATATGAGATACGAAGATTCGATGAAAGGTGTAGCTGATCAGATAATCAAAGAACAGCAGCGAGTCAGTAAAATTAAAAACAATCCAGAAGAGTTCCATTGGCATGACGAATATGCAACGTTGAATTTCTTTCGGTTTATCTGCAAAAATATCGGTAACTTGAGAAATGGAGAAATTGAAAAAATGGTCACACGTTTAAAGAACATAGATCAAAAAGCAGTGGAAAACCATGTGAATGGTGCTGTTTGGGCATTTGATTATGATAAGATGTTCTGTGTATTGATGGAAAATGAAATTTGCCGAAAGGTGTGTGAAAAGAATAAATATAACAGTTGGATGAATCTGATTGGACAGTATTGTGTTTCAAGGACTTAAAGACGAAAAAAGTTGTTGGAGAGAAATAATTTCCAGCAACTCTGTCTTTAATGAATAGAGTTCATTTTTTTATTCAAATATTCCCATGATATATACAATATGTAAATTTGCAATTCAAATATCAGTTTATGCTAAGTACAATAATAATAATAATTACTATTATTGACAAGAGAATAATTATCATGTATAATACAGATATACAAGAAACAAAGTGTTAGAAAAATTGCTAGGAACTTGGTAACAAAAATAAATCGACATTGAAAAGGGAAAATGACTATGATAAAATATGAATGTGAACCATGTGGATATATTTATGATCCGGCAGTAGGAGATCCAGACGCTGGTATCGATCCAGAAACTGCATTTGAGGATATTCCAGATGACTGGACATGCCCAATCTGCGGATTAGGAAAAGATGTTTTCGTTCCTGTAGAAGACTAAGCAGAAAATGCAGGTACGAAACTGCCAGACATTAAAAGATCCTAAGAGAACATATAAAAGAAATGGAGGTCAAATTATGACTTACGATTTAAACATTACCTTTGATGACAATTTAGTAACAGGAAATGAAACAATTGATACCCAGCATAAAGAATTGATCGACCGTATCCAGAACTTTGTAACTGCCTGTCAAAATGGCGACAGCAAAGTAAAAGCAATCAAAATGCTGGATTATCTGGATGAATATACTGACTTTCATTTTAAAGAAGAGGAAAAGCTTCAGGAAAAATCCGGTTATCCAGAGCGTGAAAAACATTATGAAAAACATGAAGAGTTTAGAAAGACAATTCAGGAACTGTATGAATACCTTCAGGAGTATGAAGGACCGACAGATCGGTTCAGTGAACTTGTACAGAAAAATGTAATCGACTGGCTGTTTGGACACATTAAAACATATGACCGCTCTGTGGCAAAATTTATCTTTATGAAACAAAATCCAGACCGATGCTAAAATAAACCAGGGAACGAGTTCATTCAGAATGTAGACAACGTGATGAAGTAAACTAGGGGCTGTCACAATGCAGCCCCTTTCCTGTTATAGCGATATTCTAGGTAATATATTGCGCTGGCATGACATATTATTTTACTACTACTATATGGGAAGAGCAAGTAGCTCTTCTTTTTTTGTCCTTTTTATCCAATTTTAAGTTGTAAAGTCTCTTTTCATGCCAACAGAAATATGCTAAATTGATTTTATAGAACAAGATATAATTCCACTTATATATCGGAGGAAAATGAATGAGAGAGAAAACTATATATGAGAAGATTGCAGAAAAGTATAACACAACACCAGAAGAAGTACGCAGAGAAATGCAGATAGCCATAGATGCAGGATTTGATAATCCTGACCCGGCTGTGCAGGAAGAATGGAAGAAAATGACACTTAAAGGAGACAGGCCCATACCGGAAGAAGTAATCAATTACGCAGTAAAAAAATTAAAAGGAAATTAAAAATATGAAGAAAAAGATAATTGCAGTAATTTCAGGAACAGCAATCTTGATAATTGCTGCAGGAAGTATTTATGGGAAATTTGAATCCAGTCATAAAGAAGGCGAACCAGATGTAGTTGGAACTTTTTCTGTAAATCGGGATGAAAATATAACCGTGGTCGCAAATAGGGAAGATATTGAGGATAGAGAAGCGTTTGCAAGAAAACTTTTGCAGATGTACAAGGATGATTCTTTTCATTCGACAAAATTCTCCACAGACAGAGGATATGCGACGAGCATTGATATGCACATCTATTTATG
The DNA here is from genome assembly GCF_020593505.1 of Blautia sp. DFI.3.45. NCBI lineage: Bacteria > Bacillati > Bacillota > Clostridia > Lachnospirales > Lachnospiraceae > Blautia > Blautia sp. DFI.3.45. The sequence goes on along the minus strand of NZ_JAJDMI010000061.1, from coordinate 9,393 downwards.
GAAAGAGGATATTGAAGACGGGGAATCGGTAATGACAGCCGAATATAGACCTGTAGAATACGGAAAGGACTATGATATTGTCAATAATCCTGATAAATTTCAACTATATATAGATGGAAAAGAGATTAAATAGTAATCTCCTGAAAGCAAGCTTTTTGTCAATTATTTCAAAGAAAAATTAAAGGATAACAATACATAGTTTTGACAATGATATTTTGAAAAATTTTATAGGAATGCTCTATTATCAAATTGACATAGGAATATGGTAGCGTATAATTAGAATTGAATACACTGAAAAAATGGAGGAATTACATGAAAGCACATAAATATTGGTCAGTAGGAGCATTGATCACAATGATTGGAACTTTTTATACAGGATATAAAGGGTTAAAAGCAGCACACAAATACTTTGCATTTGGCTCTCTGATATGCATGATTATGGCAGTCTATTCTGGTCATAAAATGATTTCGGGTAATAAAAGAACAAGAAAACAGGTGAAAAATACAAAAGCGGAGGAATAGTAAATGTTAGAGTTAGGAATAAAAGCACCGGATTTTGAATTGCCGGATCAGAACGGAGAAGTGCATAAATTAAGCGATTATGCAGGAAAAAAGTGATCTTATATTTTTATCCAAAGGATAATACGCCAGGATGTACGAAGCAGGCATGTGGCTTTTCTGAGCGTTATCCACAGTTTACTGAGAAGGGAGCTGTTATTCTCGGAGTAAGCAAGGACTCTGTAGCGTCTCACAAGAGATTTGAAGAAAAATACGGACTGGCATTTACGCTATTAGCAGATCCGGAGCGTAAAGTTATTGAAGCATATGATGTCTGGAAAGAAAAGAAAAATTATGGCAAAGTCTCTATGGGAGTAGTAAGAACCACATATCTTATTGATGAACAGGGGATTATTATAAAGGCAAATGATAAAGTCAAGGCTGCAGATGATCCTGAAAATATGCTCAAGGAATTAGATTAATGAAGATAATATTATCCCCTGCTAAAAAGATGATTACAGATACTGACAGCATAGCGCCGGATGGATTGCCTGAATTTATTGAAAAGACGACAGAGATACAAAGTTGGTTGAAAAGTAAGTCAAAAGAAGAACTGAAGACTATTTGGAAATGTAATGACAAAATTACAGAACAGAACTTCAATAGATTGGAAAACATGGATCTTTATCATTTACTTACCCCAGCTGTCTTATCATATGAAGGAATTGCTTTTCAATATATGGCTCCATCTGTGTTTGAGGACAGTCAGTTCGAGTATGTACAAAATCATTTGAGAATAATATCTGCATTTTATGGTGTGTTAAAACCAAGGGATGGTGTGACGCCTTATCGTTTGGAAATGCAGGCGAAGGTTGGAATAGGAGAAACAAAAAATCTGTATGAGTACTGGGGAGATTTATTATACCGCTCAGTGATTGATAACAGCAGGATTATAATCAATCTGGCATCGAAAGAATACTCTAAGTGCATAGAAAAATATCTGACACGACAGGATAGATACATTACGATTACATTTTGTGAGTTATCAGGAGATAAACTGGTGACAAAAGGTACATATGCTAAGATGGCCCGTGGTGAAATGGTTAGGTTCATGGCTGAAAACAGAATTGAAAATCCTGAGGATATTAAGAAATTTGATAGACTAGGCTATTCATTCCGCTCTGATTTATCATCAGATGCAGAATATGTTTTTGAACGGAAAACAGAGATAACATCTTGTTAAAAAGATACTTGTTATGGGTATTTTTTTAATAAAGTAATTCGATTTTTCTTAAAAAATCATTACCATAACGATTATGATATTATATTTAAAGGTATTTGTCCAAAATATAGAGAAAGTAAATGAATAGCATAGTTATTGAAATGAATATTATTTAAGGTTAGAGATAAATTATGAAATGAAGACAAACAAGAAAAGTAAAAATTTAATAGGTATTATACAGAGTTTCCTTATATTGATATTGGTAGTTCTTATTATTTTTATGATGATTCAGATTAGTAGGCTGCAGGGAACAGCACGCGTAATAAATTATGCCGGTCTGGTACGTGGAGCTACGCAGCGCGAAATAAAATTAGAAATTACAGGAAACCAAAATGACGAATTAATTAAATATTTGGATGATATTCTTCTTGGATTGAGATATCAGGATGGACATTATGACCTGGTAAAACTCAATGACGAAGAGTATCAGGAAAAACTGCAAATCCAGAGTGATTACTGGGATAAATTAAAAACAGAAATTGAAGCAGTAAGAAACAAGGGATACGAAAATACAGACATTGTTAATATGAGTGAAATATATTTTACGATGGCAGATGAAACTGTCTCTGCCGCAGAAAGTTATTCAGAAAAAATCGCTGTAAAGATTCGTACCATAGAGCTTTTGTCGGCACTTGATATGTTGAGTCTGGTGATATTGGTTATTATGCAGACTCTAAAGGCAATGCAGATGGCAATGCAAAACAGACTGCTGGAACAAAAAGCATTCGTAGATGCCCATACTGGACTGCCAAATAAAAATGCCTGTAATGAGCTACTTAATAAAAAAGATATAATTACAGATTCTACAGCATGCATAATGTTTGATTTAAATAATCTAAAAACTGTAAATGATACAATGGGACATTCCGCAGGAGATCAGTTGATATTGAATTTCGCAAAGCTCTTGTGCAGTGTCATTCCAGAAAAGGATTTTGTTGGAAGATATGGCGGAGATGAGTTTATAGCAGTTATTTATCATACGAGCGAGGCGGAAATTAAGGAGATATTAAAATCATTGTCAAGAGAAAAAGAGAGATTAAATAGTTGTGAAAATCAATTACCAATCGACTATGCATGCGGATGGGCATTATCCTCCGATGATATGGCGTGTACAATGCAGATGTTATTGGATGATGCAGATGCTTATATGTATAAGAATAAACAGTTATGTAAGAAATATAATTAGCACTCAGCTCAGAGTAGATGAATCTTCTTAAATATAATCGATGTATGTGACGTTTGCGGATGGGAATATGATGAAGAGGAAGGTTATCCTGAAGGTGGTATTGCACCAGGAACAAAGTGGGAGGACGTTCCAAAAGATTTTGAATGCCCATTATGTAATGTTGGAAAAGATCAGTTTTCAGAAGTTGAATAAAATTCTGATTATTTAAATACGGATAGATAAACAAAAACCCTGGTGCGTGTGAGCAACAGGGTTTTTTATTGCGATAGTTTGTGATGATATCACAGAAAATGATTTACCTTTTGCTTATAATGTAACTACAAACAAAGTAAGGAGGTAGTCTAAATGAGATTAAAAGATAAAGTTGCAATCATTACGGGTGGAAGCCGTGGTATAGGATTTGCTACAGCTGATAAATTCTTGAAGGAAGGTGCTTCAGTTGTGTTGGCAGCAAGTTCACAGGAATCGGCAGATGTTGCTGTAGATAAGTTAAAAGAAAAATATCCCAATGCAATAGTTGCTGGAATTAGTCCAAATCTGGCAAGCATGGAGTCTGTCAGAAAGGCTTTTAAAGAGGCAACTGAAAAATATGGATGTGTCGACATACTGGTAAATAATGCAGGGATTTCAGAAAACACCTCATTTATGGATTATACAGAGGAGACTTTTGATAAAGTCATGGATCTAAATGTAAAAGGAGTATTTAATACTACTCGTGTAGCAGCAGAATGTATGGTGGCAAGAGGCAAGGGGGTCATTCTCTCAACTTCTTCCATGGTGAGTATTTCGGGACAGCCAAGTGGGTTTGCTTATCCGGCATCGAAGTTTGCAGTAAACGGATTGACTGTATCATTAGCAAGAGAACTAGGACCTAAAGGTATTCGTGTTAATGCTGTTGCACCTGGGATTACAGAAACTGATATGATGAAGGCCGTGCCAAAGGAAGTTATCGAACCTATGATTGAAAGAATTCCATTGCGTCGTCTTGGACAGCCAGAAGATATTGCCAATGCGTTTGTGTTTCTTGCTTCAGATGAGGCGAGTTACATTACAGGTGTTATATTAAGTGTAGATGGTATGGCAAGAAGTTAAGTTAATGAGGTATGGTGATGTAATCACGGAAAATAAATGAAATTAAGACTATAATAAATCTACAAAAAGATAAGGAGGACTGTAAAATGTCTGCTATTAATATCAATAAAAATAATTTTCAGAACGAAGTACTGAATTCAGATAAACCCGTTCTTTTAGATTTTTGGGCATCTTGGTGTGCGCCTTGCCGCATGGTAGTACCTATTGTAGAGGAGATTGCAAGTGAGCGTAGAGATATTAAAGTTGGAAAGATTAATGTAGATGAAGAGCCTGAACTGGCAAATAAGTTCAGTATTATGAGCATTCCGACTTTAGTGGTTATGAAGAATGGGAAGATTGTACAGCAGGTTTCAGGGGCGAGACCTAAGAATGCGATTTTAGAAATGCTTTAGGGAGGTGTGCTAATGGGATTTTTTGATCTCTTTAAACAGTCGAATATTAATCAAGGCATAGAAGAATATAAAAGGACTGGTGATGCAGTTCTGCTGGATGTACGTACACCGCAGGAATATCAGGAAGGACATATACCAGAAAGTAAAAATGTGCCGTTGCAGCAACTTGACAATATTGCTTCTGTAGCGAAGAATAAGGATATCCCACTGTTTGTATACTGTTATTCCGGTTCACGAAGCCGCCAGGCAACTGGGATACTGCAACGAATGGGATATTCTAAAGTAAATAATATCGGTGGCATTGCAGCTTACTCAGGAAAGGTGGAAAAATAAGATGAAGGTAATAATTGTAGGAGGTGTAGCCGGAGGAGCTACAGCCGCAGCAAGAATACGCAGACTGAATGAGCATGCTGAAATTACTGTGTTCGAAAGATCCGGATACATATCCTATGCAAATTGTGGACTTCCATATTATATTGGAGACGTGATCACAGACCCGGAAGAACTTACACTACAGACACCAGAGAGTTTTTTTAAACGCTTCCGTATTAACATGAAAATTCATCATGAAGTTATCTCCATACATCCGGAACGTAAAACGGTTTCAGTGAAAAATTTAGAGAATGGTGATATATTTGAAGAAAAATATGATAAGCTGATCCTCTCTCCAGGTGCAAAGCCAACACAGCCGAGACTTCCCGGAGTAGGTATTGATAAACTTTTTACACTTCGTACTGTAGAAGACACTTTTCGGATAAAGGAATATATAAATAAGAATCATCCAAAATCGGCTGTATTGGCAGGTGGCGGTTTTATTGGTCTGGAACTGGCAGAAAATTTGAGGGAGCTTGGCATGGATGTTACGATTGTCCAGCGGCCTAAGCAGCTGATGAACCCTTTTGACCCGGATATGGCATCCATGATCCATAATGAAATGAGAAAGCATGGGATAAAACTGGTACTGGGCTATACGGTAGAAGGATTTAAAGAAAAAGACAACGGAGTGGAGGTCCTGTTGAAAGATAATCCATCCCTTCAGGCTGATATGGTAGTTCTGGCAATCGGAGTCACACCAGACACAGTATTAGCAAAAGAAGCCGGTCTGGAACTTGGCATCAAGGAAAGTATTGTAGTGAATGACAGAATGGAAACCTCTGTACCGGATATTTATGCTGCAGGTGATGCAGTTCAGGTAAAACATTATGTTACGGGTAATGATGCGCTGATTTCTTTGGCAGGACCAGCCAATAAACATGGCAGAATCATCGCTGATAATATTTGTGGCGGTGATAGTCGTTACCTGGGCAGTCAGGGAAGCTCCGTTATAAAAGTGTTTGATATGACAGCAGCCACTACAGGTATCAATGAAACCAATGCCAAAAAGTCAGGATTAGAGGTAGATACAGTAATTCTTTCTCCTATGAGTCATGCCGGTTACTATCCTGGTGGAAAAGTGATGACCATGAAGGTGGTTTTTGAAAAAGAGACCTATCGTTTGCTTGGCGCTCAGATTATTGGATATGAAGGAGTTGATAAACGTATTGATGTGCTGGCAACAGTAATTCATGCAGGTCTGAAGGCAACCCAGCTGAAGGATTTGGATCTCGCATATGCACCGCCTTATTCCTCTGCCAAGGATCCTGTAAATATGGCAGGATTCATGATAGACAATATAGCAAAAGGTACCTTAAAACAATGGCATCTGGAAGATATGGATAAGATTTCTAGAGATAAAAGTGTTGTGTTGCTGGATGTGAGAACTGTAGGTGAATTTAACAGGGGGCATATGGATGGATTCAAAAACATTCCTGTAGATGAACTAAGGGAACGTATCAATGAAATCGAGAAGGGAAAGCCTGTTTACCTGATATGCCAGAGTGGGCTGCGAAGTTATATTGCCAGTCGTATTCTGGAAGGAAATGGGTATGAAACATACAACTTCTCCGGCGGATTTCGCTTCTATGATGCAGTTGTCAATGACCGTGCGCTGATTGAAAAGGCATATGCATGTGGTATGGATTATTAAAAATAATCATAATATTTTTATAATTTTCTCGTAATATAAAAAGATCCCCCATTTATTAGAATGACTTTCATAATTCTGATAAATGGAGGATTCTTCTTTATATGTTACAGAAAAACGATTTTATGACCTTTGGAGTGTTTCCAGTCTTTTTGGATCAAGGATTGTGATTTTGCCGCGGGAGAGTTTGACGAGACCCTCGCCTTGAAAGTATCGAAGCATTCGAGTGATAACTTCCCTGTGGGAACCAAGATGATTAGCAATCGTCTCATGAGTGATTTTCAGCTCGTTTGTTCCTTCGATAGAGGTCTCTTCTAAAAGAAATGAAGCAACACGCTTATCCAAACTCTTCCACATGATTTGTTCAATCAGCCACATGACATCAGAAAAACGGGTGGCTATTAACTCATTGGTATAGTTTGCGACGGGAGCAGATTCCTTCATAATGCCCTTATAGATTTCAGCAGGGATGATCCAAAGATCAGTATCTTTTTCTGCTTCAATGGTTACTTCAAATTGAATGGAGCGTATGATACATGAGGCGGATAAAAGACACATATCCATATCGAACAGACGGTAAAGTGTAATCTCTCGTCCTTCATCTGAAAGTATGTAGGTTCGAAGCTGCCCGGATTTAACCAGTAATAATCCAGTGCAATCCAGGTTTCCATTGTGAATGATTGTCCCTTTTTTTACATACTGTGTGATTAAATTGTCTGAAATTATTTTTTTCTGTGTTGTATTTAAGTCATTCCATAGTGGAAAACAATTTTCGAAGTTCATAACCGTTATCTCCTTTACGAACATAGTATACTTGCTTTTTTTAGATGCGTCAAATATATAACTGGCATATGCCATAAATAGAAATAAAAAGAAGTGTAATAAAGTAAATTATCTTTTCTGTGATATTATCACTGAAGTAAGACTTTCTATGAGGTATATTAAGTTCAAACAGGAGAAGGAGTTGAAAAATATGACATCAATAAATATAAATAAAGAAAAGTTTGGACAATTAATTCATAAAGAAAAACCGGTTTTGGTTGATTTCTGGGCACCTTGGTGTGGTTATTGCCGTAGAATTGGAGCGGCTTATGAAAAAATAAGTGAAGAATACAGCGATATTCTTATTGCTGGAAAAGTAAATATTGATGAAGAACCACAGATTGCAGAAGCTGAAAAGATTGAGATAATTCCTACGCTGGTTTTATATCGAGATGGAAAGGCAATAGATTCTATTGTTGCACCTGAATCAAAAATAATGATAGAGAATTTTATTAATGAAGCATTGGAAAAATAAAAGGAGGACTGCTGTATGAATGAAAATCATGTTTACGATATGATTATCGTGGGGGGAGGACCTGGAGGGTATACTTCAGCATTATACGCAGCCAGAGCAGGATTTGATACAATTGTTTTAGAAAAATTATCTGCAGGTGGTCAGATGTCATTGACCTGGCAGATTGATAACTATCCTGGTTTTGAAAATGGAATTGACGGATTTTCATTGGCAGAGAAAATGCAAAAACAGGCGGAAAAATTTGGCGCTAAAAGTGAATATGCTGAAGTTTTTAATATGAATTTAACAGGAAAGCTTAAGAGAGTAGAAACTAGTTCGGGAATTTATATTGGGAAAACAGTAGTGATTGCTACTGGAGCAAATCCAAGAGAACTTGGTCTTGCTAAAGAAAAAGAATTGATAGGTCATGGGGTTGCTTATTGTGCCTCCTGTGATGGTATGTTTTATAAAGATAAGATTGTGGTGGTTGTTGGTGGTGGAAATTCTGCTGTATCAGATGCTGTTCTTTTAAGTCGAATTGCTAAGAAAGTCATCATTGTTCATCGAAGAGATACATTACGTGCAACGAAAATCTACCATGACCAGCTGTTGAAAACTGAAAATATAGAGTTTCGATGGAACAATACAGTAAATGAACTGATTTATGGAGAACGATTGACTGGTGTGCGGTTGAAAGATACAGTTACAGGAGAAGAAAACATTATAGAATGTGACGGCCTGTTTGTGAGTATAGGAAGAAAACCGACAACAGATTTTTTAGATAATCAGATAGAACTGGATAATAAAGGATATATTGTGGCAGGTGAAAACACTGAAACGAGTATTCCGGGTGTTTATGCTGTAGGAGATGTCAGAACAAAGTTACTTCGTCAGATAGTAACAGCAGTTGCAGATGGTGCTATGGCAGTACATATGGCAGAAAAGTATATGGATCTGACTGTAGCAATGTCGAAACCCTATCTACCGTGTTAGATTCAGATGTTTCTGTAATTTCTGTTAATGCATCTAGGTCAATAGATGTTTTATCATCTGAATAATACCATGTAATCACCAGACGGTCATTATACACATATATCTTATCTACAAAATATTCAAGCACCTGATTTCGTGTATCTTCATCGTCAAAATCTGCTTTCGCATACATTTCAAAATATTTCTTTATACTGTTTTCATCTTCAACAAGTGCCTGTTTCAACTTTTCAGTTTCAATGGCTTCTTCAATGCCCGTCTTTTTTGTTCTCTACACAAACAAAAGAGTTCAACGAAATCTTGGGGTGCTTACACCACTGGAATTCCATGAACAAAAACTAAAAAACGTTGCATAAATAACCCGGTACATAAACTGTACCGGGGAAGAAAAAATTTTCGTTATTTAATTTGTCTACTTGACGGGTAGCACACCAAAACACTAGCTTTTTCTGGCTGCAGTTTTCTAAAAAAGTGCAACCAAAAATGCAACCCACATTTGGCAACTGCCCAATGGGCAGTGCCAAGAATGTTAATTTTGGGATTTTAAATTAAGATATACATGAAAAAAGAGAACAGCTGTCGCCATTCTCTTTTCTACAAACTGTTAAGGAAACAATCGGAGTTGGTGTAAACGAAAAAGCAGCCTTGAGTTCT
>NZ_JAJDMI010000060.1:0-16504 GCF_020593505.1 Blautia sp. DFI.3.45 | reverse complement strand
TTCTGCTGCTTTCTCAATTTCTGATCTTGACATTTTTTCTTTTCCCTTAAGGATGTTGACCAGGTATTCCTCTTCGCTGATTCCGACAGGAAGAGGATATTCACTGGAAGTACCAGCTGATGAAATTTATGCTACATTAAACGGAAATGAAATTGATATTGCTAAAAACTTTACTTTATCATACGGTGAAAATCTTAACATTGGTGAATTTCAGGACAGCCCCTTATATTTTTTTATTTCGTATTCTTTTGAATATTTCATACTGACGTTCCAATTCCATTTTTTCATCTGTAAACAGGCCTTTTGCTTCCAATATTCGCTCAATAGCCTGAGATGGATCCATTGTATGATATGGCAAAAACAGCCCTTTCAGTTCCTTTGGCTTTACGATCTTATAGACTTGCATGGAAGTTAATTCGTAGGTTATTACAAAATACCTGTAAATATATCCAATCCAATACATTTCGTTACGGGTATATTTCACAGAACCATAATTAGAAAACCCATATTCTTCATTAACCAGCTGCAGGATATCCTCTGCCTGGATATTACTTTCCAGTACTGATCCATCATCAAGCCTTTTAGCTATTCGACTCCTCATAAATCGCCTGATAAAAATCTCTGAACTTGACTCCATTTTATCAATTGACTTTTCAAATGCTGTTGCCTGAAGTTCACATAAAAGCACTCCATCCTTATTCATCCTTTTCATATATTGGTCACCCCTTTATGACAGAATCTCATCAATATATCTTCCCTGCCCTCTATATTGCCTTTTAGCTAATTTAACTTTGTCATCACCCAGTTTTGACTCTTCAAGTCTTATATTTTTATAGTATTCCCTTTCATTATTTGATATATAGCATCGTTCTGTTAATTTTATCTGGGATACAGCCTTTTCAGTCAGAAAAATATACTGCATCCCAAGATTTGTGGCAGCAAGACAATGTTTACACTGTTCATCTGTAAGGTCTCCGGCGATAAATGAATTAATGATTTGAAACATACGGTTATCTGCAATTGGAGCAATTATGTAATCACAGTTCCGTGACTGTTCTATAAGTGCCTTTACTGCCGGATGATCCTTATACTCATCCAATGTTCCCCTATAGTAAGCAATCGTCATCATCCATTCCTGATTTACTTCATATCTCTTGCATTTCAGATCTCTGTCATCAAATCTGATATAATATACGGAAGAATTACCAAACCCTGAAACAAATGATATTGCCTGCTCATAACTTTCTCCTGTATAAAATCCCTGCCCAAAATCATTATTTTTTCTTCCCTTATGAATATCAATCTCTCCGTCAATTTCAGTTTTAGCGCCATGAAAAAGCAATTTTTCATTTGCACCTAAATCATCTCTCCAGAACATTTCCTTTAATTTGTTTATCTTTATGTTTTTATCAAATGCAAACGAATATACTGCTTCCAAAAGCCTTGCCGATGGTTCTGTTTTTTTCAGCTCGGTTCTTGAGATCGTCACCTGCTCTACTCCGATTTTTTCTGCAAGTTCACTTTGAGAAAATCCCAGAATCTCTCGTATAGACTTCAGATCCTCTGAAAAATTATATTCCATATTCATCACCTCAAACTTATTTATATCATATTACTTAAATAAGTTCAATTAAAAATTTTATTTGCAACTGGTAATCCCTGTGTGTTAGGATAGTTGGAATGCATGCATTCAACAGAACATCCATTGATAACAGGAAAGTATTCAGCCCATGGTCCAATCTTGAAATAGTTAAAGTGAAATAATCCATTTGGGTAATTACTACAGATTCCTAAAAAAGAAGGCTCCGGTCATTGCGACCGGAGCTTTTCTTTTTACAATTTACATATCCAATTTTTCGATAATACATTCATGTATTTTTGTTTTCGTGTCATAATTAATTCCTACCATTAATAAATTTCCACAGTAACCACTCAATGCCAGGGGATAATTGCGTTCTTTTATCTGCCGGATTGCACTGTCAGCACTTTTATCCCATTTCAATTCAATGATCATAGCCGGCCTGTCCAGGTGCTCTTTTCGGGGCAGGTATACAATATCTGCAAAACCTTTTCCGGACGGCAGCTCCCTGATTTCTGTATAATAAGCACGAGCACTATAATATGCAAGTGAAAGTACACAAGCCAATGCATTCTCATCATTATACTTTAAAATAGAAGTTTCAAAATGTGCCGCCTGTATTTTCTCAGCAACTACTTTATTTTCCAGTTTCCATGTTGCCTGCAGTAACTCTTCAGAATTTCTTATTGCTGTAATTACTTCCTGCCATCCGGCATCTCGTATGGAAGTAATAAATTCCGTTGTGATCTCACTGTTTGGAATAAACACTTCCTTTCTGGAAAAATCATATCCGAGATATCCCAGATGGATAAACAGCGTTAATACATCATCAGCGCTTGAAAAGGTAGTCATATCATTATTAAACGAGCTAATATCTATTGCCAGTCTTTTTCCGGCAAGTAATTCGATAATAGCTTCTTTCAGGCCCTTATAATTCATAACAATATAGTCTCGCAGAGCCTCGAATGTTTCTGTTTTGTTCCAGTAATTATCAAAAGAATGGCTCAGCATGGCACTTACAACAGAACGGGGATTATAAACATGTCCGATTTTTTCAAAAAAATATCCGTCGTACCAACACTTTGTATCCTGAAAACTCATATCAAATTGTTTGCATAACACTTTCACTTCATTCTCCGTGAAACCAACATACTCAGCAAGCGCTCCTGGATTGGTCATGGAAAATTCGTCAAACATATTTAATGCAGAATGAGAACCGTACTTTTTGATTGGAAGAATTCCTGTCATATAAGTAAGCCCGACATAGTTTCTGTCTTTCAACAGGTTTCTGAGAAAATCCAGATATTTTTTCTGAGCCTCCATATCATTTTTATTTTCTCTGAAAATACAGTCCCATTCATCAATAATAAAAACAAATGGAATTTTGTACTCTCTATAAATTTCCTGCAGCACGTCAATCAGATCTGTCTGATCCAGATAATCAAGATCAGGATACTCTCTCAGAAGATCACGAAGAACATATTTGCTGAAAAGCTCACACATCCTGTCAATATTATGTGTGCGACTGAAAAAATCCTGCATGTTCAAAAAAATTGTATTATATCTGTTTAAATGCACTGGGAATGAAGGGTCTTTTGCTATGCTCATATTGGCAAATAATTTTTGTGAATCACAGTTTCTTTGATAATATGCTGCCAGCATTTCGGCAGCCATAGACTTTCCAAAACGTCTTGGACGACTTACACAAAGAAACTTCTGCTTAGTTCGAAATACCTGGTTTGTATACTGAATGAGTTCTGTTTTATCTACATAAATCTGGGAAGAAACTGACTCAAAAAATCCCTCATTTCCTGGATTCAAATATAACCCCATAAATAAAAACCACCTTTCTTCCAAACTGATTCCTGTTATTTCTTGTTTATAGGAATTATAACATTATTCTGATGCTTCTGCCACAGCAAAGAATCGACAAATTGTTCTTAATGTTTGTCATTTAAAAGCATTTTCATAAGTGTAGATTCTGCTGAAACTGCAAAACAAAGAGTGGAAGAAAGAGTTCAAAATGGTGGACATGGAATTCCTGCTTCAGATATTGAAAAAAGATATATAGAATCCTTTGCAAATTTGCAGTATTTGCTGCAAGAATGTGATCTGGCAGTTTTTTATGATAATACGGATAGATTTGCTATTTTTCACAAAGGTAAATTGGTAAGATTATCCCAAAATGTTCCTGTTGCTGATTTCTTAGTTTGTCACTAGTCAGATTTGCTCCCATGTCATAATCTGCTATGTTTTGTGTCATTGGCATTTTGTGCAATCCGGCAGATTTCCTGCCGGATTATCTGTTTCATTTACAATGTTACATATGAGCTGAGTGCTTCAAGTGCTTTTACAATACTGATGATGTCCACCTTTGACAGCTCCGGATAGTCCTGTTCAAGGCGTTCCCTGTTCCAGAAGCAGTCCGACAGAGACGATATTTCTGTGCCGATCCCCCAGTTGGGAATACACAGATACTTTCCATATGCATGTTTTCCTACCAGCAGATGGAAAGTGCTCCCACGAGCGGTCACCTCAAACTCATTTCTGTTTATGTTTAATGGACGGATATGACCGGTCCAGTTTTTTTCATTGCTGTCCGGATTGCTGCACTGGTAATAGGATCCCATAGCTACTGGGGTCAGATCATCGAAAAAATCCGGGAAGAAAGTAATCTTTACATAAAATGATACAGAAATTTTTATAAAGCAAGAAGAACAGAAATTCCCAAATAGGACTCCTATCATCATTACGATAGGAGTTCTTTTTTGTCAAAATTTATTCTATGATTGTCGAAAAGTTTCTCTGGTAAACAAACAACAGCTCTGATAAAATATAAATACAAAATATGTGACAGGGAGGTGACATCCATAGTACATCAGACAGATCTGGCACAGACTATAGACCTTGCCGCAGAACGTGCAAGATATGACGAATGTGCCAAGAAACTATTAACCTATAAGGCAGTTGCTGCCTGGATCCTCAAATCCTGTACAAAAGAATTTTCCCAATACAGTGTTAAGTTTATCTGTGAAAACTGCTTAAATGGCAACATCGAAGTTTCCAGCCGCGCAGTACATCAGGAGCAGCCTGACTACACCGGAACACTGGATGGAAACGAACGGATAGACAGCCTTAATTCCGAGGCAAATGCAATCAGGGAACAGACGGTATATTATGACATCCGTTTCAGGGCATACATTCCGGACAATTCAGAACCGGTGCAGCTGATCATCAATCTGGAGATCCAGTTGAATGACACACCGGGATATCCGTTAGTTACAAGAGGTTTCTATTACTGCGCAAGAATGATATCTGAACAGTATGGGACTGTCTTTACTGGAGAACACTATGAAAAACTCCAGAAAGTCTACAGCATCTGGATCTGTCCGGATCCGGCAAAAAAACGCAGGAACGGGATTTTCCGCTATTACACAGTACAAGATACGGTATTGGGGAAACCTTATGAAAGTCCGGACAGCTATGACCTTATGGAAGTTGTGATCGTAAACCTGGGTGATGCTGATAAAGAAAGTGATCTGGAGATCCTTGATCTGCTGAACACACTCTTTTCTCTTTCCATATCCCCGGAAACGAAGAAAGCCCGTCTTCAGGATGATTTCGGCATTGCCATGACAGAAGAATTTGAAAGCGAGGTGCAGGATATGTGTAATCTTGGAAAAGCACTTGTTGAACAGGGTATTGAACAGGGCATCGAACAGGGCGTGGAACAAGGTGTAAAACAGAAAAATCTGTCCCTTGCAAAAATGATGCTTGAAGATAAAGAACCAATTGACAAAATTAAAAAATATACTGGTTTTGCCACAGATAAGCTGGAAGAGATTGCAAAATCTATGGGAATGACTTTTACAGCCTAAAGTTCTAAATGATACCTTTATAATTCTGTATGAAACTATACTCAACAAGTAGCAAGTTTATTACATAATGTGAAAAAAGCTTTCAATCGCATCTTTTCGGATATGATTGAAAGCTTTTTTGCGCATTAAATACAGACCTTTTTGAATATAATTATGTATTTTCATATAAAAATCTATAAAAAATTAGTTATAAATCATATAACGCATATACTTTAACAAATAATCATCATTCCTCACACCAAATCCCTATACAAAATCAACCTGTCCACCACCCAAAGGGGAACTATAATCATGACAAAGATTAAAAACACAAAGAAGGGCATGGCAAAAAAGACATTAAGTATGTCACTTGTTGTTGCAATGCTTGCTACTTCTAATGTGCCGGTATGGGCTGCTGAGTTCAGCGATGGTACAGATGCCGCTGTAGCTACTGAAGCTCCGGCTGCTGAAACATTCTCTGATGAAACTGCAGATGCACCGGTTGTTGACGATACAACTGAAGCAACTCCAGCTTCTACAACAGTAACAGAAGGTGATGTTACTGTAAATTTAACAGCAGATAGAAAAACTGCTGTATGGGGAAAGGATACAGTTACTATTACAGGAACTGTTACAAAAACAGACAGCCAAGCTTTAGATTATGATTACCGGTGGGTTGATGCAAATGGTATTGCAAGCGAGCATTTCGGCGAGGTGACAACAAGTGAAACAGTAAATAAAATGTCTTTCACACCTAGTGTAAATGATGCCGGAAAAACTTTAACATTATATGTATACAAAAAAGATAATGATCAGATATTATATAATATCAACACAGGCATTACTGTTTCTGTTGAAAAACAGAGCCTTGGAAGCATTGAACTCAGTGGTGCAGGCGCAACTCTCACATATAAGGGTTTTGCACAGGCAGTTAAATTTGAAGGAGATAATGCAGCTACAGTTACTGTGAAAGATTCTGCAGGACAGACTATTGTTGTTCCATCAGGAAAAACTTATTATGAGCTTTCATCTACAAGTGCAACAAATGCTGGCGATGAAGTAAAAGTTACAGCAACAGCAACAGAAGACTCTCCTTATACTGGAACAATTGAAACAAAAGTTGCAATCAGTAAAAAACATGCTGTATTAACCGATAATAAAACAACCGGCGAACCGGCGAATATTATCGCCAACCCAAATAAAGGTTTAAGTTATCAGTATACAGGTGCTCCAATTGTAGTTGCAAATAAGGATGTAACTGTTAAAGAATCTAAATCTGACAATAATGGCGATGATAAGAAATTCAGTGGAGCTGACTTATCTGATACAATCATTAATGCAGTAACAGCTAGTGGAGCTATTGGAAACCAGAAAGTTCATGTAAATGTAGATGGAAGATTGTTCAAAAACTTTGATCAGATTAGTACTCCAGAGCAGTTAGAATCAGATGACACTGTTGAAATCAAGAAACGTGATCTTTCAGCTGCAGGAACAAAAATCTCTATCAAGACAGTAACTGGTGAAATCCCTACCAATATTTCCGTCAGCGATCTTGGTCAGTATTTAAAATTAACCGGTACAGAAGGTACTTCTCTTACTGCGCTTCAGGTAAATAAAGACTACACTATCAAAGTTTATACAGGTGATGGAAGTGAAGCTACCAAATTTGAAGATGGAAGTACATATAAGATTACAATTACTGCAAAGAAAGCAGAAACTGTTAACGGTGTATCTGTAGGCGGTACTTGTGAGAATCATCAGGACATTCAGGTTGTTGCTACAACTGCAGCATTTAAAACAGTATCTTATGAAAATGCAAATACTTATAAACCAGCATATACAGGTTCCGAGATTACACCTTCTAAATCTGATTTAGGAAAACTGAAAGTTACACAGGTGACTGGAAATGTACCTGTAGAAACTACCTTAGATACCGATGCATATGAGATTACCGGATATTCAAACAATGTCAATGCTAGCACAATTTACGATAGTAGTAAAGTAGCTCAGCCAAATGCAACTGTAAATATCAAGATTACCAAAGGTGTATTTGCAGTCAAGACATGTGCTGTTAAATTTACTATCCTTCCATTAGAGGTTACTGCAGATACAATCAAGGTACAGAAAGAAGTTTCTATCAACAAATCTTATTCCAATGCCGCAGATTATAAACTGCCATTAACAGTTGTTGCGAAAGATCATGCAACTACTGGAAAGAAAGTTGAAAAAACATTAACAGATTCTGACTATACAGTAAATTATAAATGGGAAAATGATAATGATACTAATGCTGTCGGTACTAAAATTGTAACATCTATCACTATCACCAATCCGAACTATATTTATGGTCTTGATAGCAATGATATTAAATTGACTCATAAAGTTACTGCATCAACTAAAACAGAAATCACTGCAAAACAGTTATCTGATTCTATGGTAGTGATTAATCCATCTTCTTATACTTACACTGGTGGTAAGATCATTCCTACTTATGCAGTAATTGATGGTGCGATTGCCCTTTACAAAAAAGGAGATATCACTGAAACAGCTACAATTAAAGCAGAATATGAAGAAGTATCTATCACAGATGCTGTAAATGTAGGAACAGGTAAAGTTACTGTAAAAGGTCTTTACGATGCAAGTACTAAATCTGGTTATGCTGGAACTGCATCAGGTACATTTACTATTACTCCGGCAAATACAGCTGATGTTAAAGTGACGATTGATGATCAGCAGTATACTGGAAAACAGGTAAGACCTCGTGATTTCAAGGTAACATTAAACGGAAATGATGTAACTAATCAATTTGCGGTTGTATCTTATGGTACTAATGTCGAAGCTGGAAAGGGTACTGTTGTATTAAAACCACTTGATGGAAACAAGAACTTTACAGGTTCAAATATTACTGCTGAATTCAATATTGTAAAAGAAATCGTATCTGGTACCTTAACAGCATATGATGCTAATGGATTTAAAGAAAGCAATGATAAATTTGCAACTGTAGATTCAGATGGAAAGATAACAGCAAATGCAAATACACCATTTACATTTGACGGTAACGAGCATACCTTTGCTAAAGTTCTGTTATCTGACATCACGCGCGTTGGTACAGGTAAAACTTCTGCAAAAGCAAGTGATTTTGAAATCAAATATGTAGATAACGTATCCGGTAAGATGGTTGAAGGCAAGAAGAATGTTGGCTATGTTTACGCTGTTGCCAAAGAAGGTACCGGATTTGCCGGAAACCAGACTATCGTGACTGCTGACGGAACAATCATTAAAGGTGTTGTAGCATACAAAGCATTCTCTATTGACAGTGTCAGATTTGTTGCTAAAAATGTAAGCCTTAAAAATGGAACCTATGCTGCCGGTCTTCCAGTTAAACCGGAAGTAACAATCCAGATTGGCGGAAGTACATTAGTTGAAGGAAAAGATTACAAACTTACTTTAATTGATAAAAATGACGATACTATAACACCTACAGAAGCAACTGTTGCAAATATTTACGGTGTTCATATTGAAGGTATCAACGGATATAACATGTCAGATGTCAAGACATCATTTGGTAATTATGGTACTAAAGCTGAACAGGCTTTAAAATGGGGTGTTGATAAGAAGAACATCAAAGACTGCAAAGTAACTGTAAAAGATGGTGTTGTTTCCGTAGTAAACGGATATATCCCTGTAGCATCAGCAGAATACACATCCAAGAACAACGGTGACGGCACATACACAGTAACTGCTGTAAGTACATCCAAAAACTATACAGGTTCTGTTACCGTAACAGCTGATGGAAAAGCTGAAGATGAGAAGCCAAATGCTCCAATGATCAGCAGTGTTAAAGTTGTTGGCAATCAGGCAACAGCAATCCTTTCCGGTGATTCCGAAGGTGCTGCAGGTTACGACTATGTAATCTCCACAGACCGCGACTGCATCAAAAACAAAGACTATGCTTCTGTAAACAAGAACCAGGTTAGCACCTCTACTACATTCAAATATGTACAGCAGGGAACATACTACGCATACTGCCACGCTTGGAAACGTGACGCAAACGGTAAGAAAGTATTCAGCGACTGGTCAAACGCATACCCATTCGTTGTATCCGCAATCACACCGGATGCTCCGGTTATCACAAACGTAAAAGTAAGCGGATCTACTATCAAAGTAACATACAAAGCAGCTGCAAACGCAACTGGTTACGATGTAGTACTGGGAACAGGCTCCAAGAAAGAAAACGGTGAGACACGTCCATACCACTATGGCAATCACAAGATACTGAACCTCAAAGAAGGTACAGTAACAGCAACATTCAAGAAAGTACCAAAGGGAACATGGGTAGTTGGAATGCATGCATTCAACAGAACATCCGAAGACGGAAAGAAAGTCTTCAGCCCATGGTCAAACCTGAAAAAGGCTACTGTTAAATAATCCATTTGGGTAATTAATACAGATTCCTAAAAAGAAGGCTCCGGTCATTGCGACCGGAGTCTTTCTTTTTAGGAACTTTTTTCCACACTCCCAGACAATTACATGATATAATCAACATACAGAAAATCATTACTCAAAACATCTCTATATGAAAGGAAGCCACGTATGAAGAAAAGAAAATCATGTTTTATCTGGCTCTTGTGTATTCTTCTCTTAGTCACAGCTTTGCCTGCTGTAGATTTTACAGATGTCCAGGCAGCATCTGTCAGCAGTACTTTCACCGGATGGAAAACCTACGGTGGAAAAAAATACTATTATAAGAATGGCAAAAAGCTGACAGACCTGCACAAAATCGGCAAGTATTATTACTGTTTTGCCGCAGACGGTACCATGCTTACAGGATGGCACCGTATTCATAATCGTTTCAGGTATTTTGGCAAACAGACCGGAAGAATGCGTATCAATCAGACTGTAAATGGACGAAAGATCAACAGCAAAGGTGTCTGGACTCCTGTTGTTGTACTGGATCCGGGGCATTCTGCTGTCGTTGCCAGCGGTTATGAACCTCTTGGTCCTGGTTCCGGTCAGATGAAGGAGAAAGATACTTCCGGAACCCAGGGTGTTGCTACAGGTGTGGAGGAATATAAGCTCAACCTGAGCATTGGTCTTCAGCTAAGAACCCTTCTTCAGAAAAGAGGGTTTAAGGTAATAATGACCAGAACCAACAGTAAAGTAGCTCTCAGCTGTATTGACCGTGCAAAAGTGGCAAATAAGGCAAAAGCAGATGCGTATATCCGTATCCATGCCAATGGAAGTGATAATTCCTCTATCAGTGGAGCACTGACTATCTGTACAACCAGAAACAGTCCTTATATTTCATCTATGTACAGAAAAAACAAAGCGCTTTCTGAGGCTGTACTCAATGCATATGTGGCAACTACAGGATGCAGAAAAGAATACGTCTGGGAAACAGACTCTATGACCGGAAATAACTGGAGCAAAGTTCCGACAACGATTATCGAGATGGGATATATGAGTAATCCTTCCGAAGACCGCCGTATGCAGCAGAGTTCTTATCAGAAAAAAATGGTACGGGGAATTGCAAATGGAATTGAGAATTACCTGATCAAATAGCCTTGCTTTTGTGTCGTAGACAGTTTATACTGGACTGAATGGGTATAAAAAATAATTTGGAGGATTTTTCAAATGAAAATTGCAGTAACATATGATAATGGAGAGATTTTTCAGCATTTTGGAAAAACAGAGTCTTTTAAAGTTTATGAAGTGGAAGACAACAAAGTAGTTTCCAGTGAAGTGATCGGTTCTAACGGTACAGGACATGGTGCACTTGCAGGTCTGCTTGCTGAGCAGGGTGTAAATGTTCTGATCTGCGGTGGTATCGGCGGTGGTGCTCAGACAGCTCTCACAGAGGCAGGAATCGAATTATGTGCCGGGGCCCAGGGAAATACTGACCAGGCAGTTGAAAACTATTTAAAAGGCGAATTAGTATCTTCCGGAGCTAACTGTGACCATCACCACCATGAAGAAGGCCATTCCTGTGGCAGCCATGAGGAGGGACACTCCTGTGGAGACAGCTGTGGTGGCGGATGCGGTGGATGTGGCGGATCACAGCCACAGCTTACAGGACGTAATGTAGGAAAAACCTGCCGCACACATTATAGAGGAACTTTCAATGACGGAACACAGTTTGATTCTTCTTACGACCGTGGCGAACCGCTGGAATTCATCTGCGGCGCAGGCCAGATGATCAGAGGATTTGATGCAGCTGTAGCTGACATGGAAGTTGGTCAGATCATTGATGTTCACCTTATGCCTGAAGAAGCATACGGTATGGCAGATCCAAACGCTATCTTCACTATGGAAATCGCCCAGCTTCCAGGTTCCGAAGACCTGACAGTTGGCCAGCAGGTATACCTGTCAAACCAGTTCGGTCAGCCATTCCCTGTTAAAGTAACAGCTAAAGATGAAAAAAACATCACATTTGATGCAAACCACGAAATGGCTGGAAAAGAACTTAACTTTAAGATTGAATTAGTAGAAGTGAAATAAGACAAATACTCAGGGCAGCCTCCCGGCAAAGATTTTGCCGATGAGACTGCCCTGTTTTATACTTTATTTACCAAAGTGATAGTGCTTTTTGTAGTTTTATAATTTACGAGTAAAGATTTATCGTTTTTGTGGGCTTACTGTATATTCGCTTACCGTTTACTGTCTTAAATGCTTTTACATAATAATTATAAACCCAGTACATACCTGTCTGGGAATCATAAGCCTTTGTGTCTTTCCAGGTTGAGACAGAGGACTTCACTGTTTTGGCAGCGGAACCATTGCGGTAAATTACATATCCGGAAGCACCGGCTACTTTTTTCCAGGAAACCTCTATACCACCGTTACTCATTTTACATGAAACCTTAGATGGAGCCGGGACAGCAGCTTTTCTTGATTTCACCGCTGAAAATTTAGAATATTTGTTTTTTCCACTTGCGTTGGTTCCATAAGCACGGACTTTAAATGAATAGGTTACGCCCGGTACTACAGCTGCATCGAAACTGACAGCTCCTGTTTTCAGGGTTTTTATCCGCTTATAAGAAGACTGGGAATCTGTCTTGCAGTAAATCTGGTATCCTTTGGCACCCGGAACCTTTTTCCAGGTTAAATGTATTTGATCCGCAGCTTTCTGGGAAAGTTTCAGCACAGGTTTTGTCAGTGGTGTGTTGTTCTCAGATACCTTTACCGTCACCTGACACTGGGTCTGAAAATCTCCGGCAGAAGCAGTGATTACTGCCTGACCATAACCGTTCCCCTGAATGGTTCCATCCTCTGAGACAGACGCAACCCCAGGATTACTGCTTGTCCAGACCACATCTTTTACATCATCAGAGTTGGATGGTGTAAAGGAAGGTGTGAGTTTTTGTGTATTTCCTTCGTCAATTGTCAGATTTGTCTGGTTCAGAGCAATTCCGTTAAGTGGAGTTGTTACTACAGGGATTTCATACAGGTATGTGCGGGAACTGTCATAGTTGCCGTTATCATAATTTCCAGATACCCATACAATATTACGTCCCCATAAGATCGGCTGGGAATCCGTCTGGATCGTTACATTCTTATATAACTTGGATAATATCACATTTCCGGACATATCCATAAGAAGATAATGCAGAATGCTCTGGTCGGAGGTTTCCTCTGAGAAAAGGACTGCGTACTGATTATTTCCTACGGGGATGAGCTTTGGTTCTGTCAGGGTTATTTCTGCACCTGACGGTGAATACTGAGTAAGCCAAATAAATCTGGAAGCCATACTGTTCTTATCTGTGATTATCATAAAGATATTTTTGTTAAGATTCTCATATCCGGTCTGTCCATTCACAGCAAAACCATGGGGAACAGACTTGCCTACTGTGATCAGATTATTTCCTGCCAGAGAAAATCCGGTTACCTCACATCCGGTATAATTATCACCTGTAGCTCCCATAAAAGGAAAGAGATTTACAGCATGATTCTGGGCAATATATCCACCGGAATATGCGGAGAAGGAAGACAGGATCAGACCTCTGTAATAAGCATCCCCGTGATCCAGAAAATATACATGAGAACCGTCATTTACAACAAACTGATTAAAGGAATGGCTGCAATAGGGCATATCTGAATTAATAAGTGTCATATCCTGAGTGTTAATGACAAAAGTGATATTACTCTGATGATGTATCCCTTCCATCCAATACATTTTCCGTCCTGTGTGTACGATCAGGGTAGAACCGATCTGGGTCATGCGCAGGGAAGCAGCGTCAAAAGGAATGTAGATTCCTTCAAACATATTTGTATATCCGCCACCAATGTCCGTTGCACCAAGCAGTTTCCAGGCACGGCTGTATTTAAGGATTCGGACAGCAGTTATGCTGTTGTCTTCATTCAGATTTTTCTGTCCTGCTGCAACATAAAAGTTCCCGTCCGGTGCAGCATAGAATCCTCCCCATAATGGAAGAGGAAGCTTTACTGTTGTTACATTGGTAACATTAAGATCGGAATTGCAGGCAGCATCATATAAAGTCTGATCTTTCCAGGCAACAATATGAAGATTTCCTGCCTCATCTGTATAATAAGAAGTATATTCAGGATTTGCCCAGTTCCAGCTGTAAGATCCGCTGTTGATTCCCATACCCTGAAGCTGGGAAAGAGCCTTTCTCCGACCAAAGGAAGACTTTGAGGAATAGGTGGAAGTACCAGCTGTTATTCCCTGACCTGCATTTGCAACCAACGTGTCCCCCTCCTGGACAGAAGGCATTTCCTTTTCATCCGAAAAGAAATCATCATCTGTCTGTTCCGAAGTAAACTCATCTTCAGTGTCATTGAACTCTCCATTGTTATCAAGCTCCTCAGGAACAGAAATTATATCTTCGTTTACCGCATTATCCGGGTCAGTAAAAATGTCTGTACCATATGCAGGAGCAACATTCATTAGAGCCATAGAAGAAGCCAGTAATAAAGCTAACAATTTCTTTTTCATCTTTCAAATCCTCCTTGGAAATAATGGTGGTTTTGTGTTGGAGTTGCCTTGTACCAAATCAGTGGTCTGATACATCGAAAGAATTATTCTTATATAATCAATATAGCACACAACTTTTGCAACGTCTATGACAGATTGTGTTGATTTAGT
The DNA here is from genome assembly GCF_020593505.1 of Blautia sp. DFI.3.45. Lineage (NCBI taxonomy): Bacteria > Bacillati > Bacillota > Clostridia > Lachnospirales > Lachnospiraceae > Blautia > Blautia sp. DFI.3.45. The sequence goes on along the minus strand of NZ_JAJDMI010000060.1, from coordinate 1,965 downwards.
GCGTGAAATTGCCAGACATAAACTGCTCGGCACTAATCTTACTGGGGTAAGTCCAGCCACGGGTATTTACCGCCAAGTGTAGCGAACCACAAGTCGGTATCAGTAACGGTATGGATAATGATAAACGTAAACCGAAATTGTAAATCAAGAGGTTATGGAACGAAAGATTAGTGTCTTACCTCGGGAGACCCTACTCATCCTGCTATTATCCAATCCTGTTACTGGATAATCATACAGCCTAAGGGGGGGATTTTCTCCCCTACCCAGTTACATATATCAGTTCATTATAAAATGCTTAAATTTTTGTCTTGACAACTGAACCACTATAGTGCGTATACTATGGAGAAAACGAATGGGATGGTCCACTTTCGTTAAAGGATATGCTGGAAATCCCAGAGAAGATAAAGCAACTGGTATTGGACTATAGGATGAACTTGATTCAGGTGAGAACAAGTGATTCCCTGCGCTTCTGTAATTCAGATGTAAATATAGTATTTGATGTGAGCAGAAGCATTTATGCAAAAAAATTATGAGAAGATCAGGGAAATGTACCAGGATCAGGAGACCTCTGCAAGTCTTGGACTTGTGATAGGTGCAGTCACAGAATCGCAGCAGCTTATTGACCATGCTTTAAGATCAGAACAGGAAGGAGGGCCGATGAGTATGTGTAATGCATTGGAAGAATTAAGACGCGAAGGGGTGCTTGAAGGTCAGCGTGAGGGACGACTTGAGGGAATCCGTGCAACGATAAGAACCTGCAAAAAATTCAACATTAGTGAGGAGGATATAATCAGAAATATCATGGAAGAATTTTCCTTATCACAGGAAAAAGCCTCTGGTTATGTAAAGAAATATTAGTAGATTGTGAATTACTCGGTAACTGAGTTACCAGAGCATCTGAAGATGAAACATACAGAGAACAATTATATAAAGAGTTTAAAATCTAGCCAGTGGTTTCTTTATGCCAGAATCGGAACTGTCAGCTATGTAAAAAATACTGGTAAACCAGTACGGAGAGTCTTTGATCATATTGGTCAAAGGCTCTTTTTTGTACAAAGAAGAACCTCGGTCGAAATGATCTATTTCGATGAGTCTTTAGACTCCAGTGCCGGTAACAGACCCTTATAGGGTCAAAGCAAACCACCGGCTAAGCCGGTGGTTGTGATTTAGGGACTTATTTCACAGACCCTTTCTTTTTAGGAATCTGTGAGTATGTAAATAAATTGTTTATTAACAATACCTGAAAGTTATCGATATGTGTGACTCTTAATAAATTATTTCTTTACATAGATTTCGATTTTTTTAGTTTTGACAGAGCAGGAACCTGTTGTTACCATTTTGTATCCTGCTGGTACCGGAACTTCACTGGCTTTAATAGATGTAGCTTTTTTATCGACAACGATTTCTCCAGTAGCAACAATTTTGTTTGTTTTTGCTAATCTATAAATAACTTTAATTGTTTTTCCTAATTTTTTAACCTCAACAGTTACTGTATTATTTTTGGAAATTTTTAATTTGGAACCAGTTGTTACAATCTGATATCTGTCTGGTGCTGTGATTCTGCTCATATTAACATATTTGGCAGTAGCTACTACAGAAAGTTTCTTACTGCTGACAACTTTACCAGATTCTTTAAAAATAACAGTTACAGATTTTTTATTCTGGTCTACAGTAATATAAACTTTGTTATTTTGGGAAATTTTAATGTCACCAACGATGCCAATTGTATATCCATCTGGTGCTGTTAATTTGCCAGTGTTAATATAAGTAGCATCTTTATCAACAGTCATAGGAGCTGTCTTGATGACATTTCCTTTTCTATCCTGATATACAACAGTAATTCCTTTTGTTGTAACTGCTTTACGAACAGCAGCGTATACATAACCATCATTGATTGCAAGATCACCAGCTAATACCAATTCATAGCCTTCTGGTGCTGTAAGTTTGCTGGTATTTACAGATGTA
>NZ_JAJDMI010000006.1:0-126781 GCF_020593505.1 Blautia sp. DFI.3.45 | reverse complement strand
CAAGAGAATCTACCTCTTTCAGCCATGGATATTCTTTTTTATATCCGGCCGGCGTATTTTTCAGCATCTTTTTTTCTTCCTGATAATAACGGATCTTATCCGCAAGCATCCGGTTATAGAGAAAACGGCTGCAGCCGATCGTTTTTTCTATCTGAGTTATCTGTTCTTTATTGGGATAAATCCTTATTTTTACTGCCCGGTTTATCTTTCTCACCCTGACTTTCTATATACTGATGGATTGTTCCAACAGGTGCTATATTTCAAAGATTTCTTTTGCTCTCTCTAACATTTTATCGTCCAGCATCTTTCTGCTATATTTCATAACCATGATCAGCTAACAACACAGAATGAGAATTATTATGTACACTCACTTATTGCTTATTTCGACCGTCCAATTTTCAAGAGCATATTGTTCTTTTCTCTATTATAATATATTTATTGTGTCAGAACAAGTGTTTTGTGATTTTTTATAAATTTGAGCAGACATGCTCGAATGTGCAATTCATCCCATCACCTATAGAGGTGAGGGAATTCTTGCTACGGTTGTTAAAGGAGTATCTGCATGAAAAATAAAAAATGGATCACACTGGCGACAGCAGTCGTTCTGGCGGTGACTGCACTGCCTCTGGGAGTGTTTGCTGCAAAGAAAGATGAGGCGAAGCTTGCAAAAGTTACCTTAAATGAAGTAGCCCATTCCATCTTTTATGCACCGCAGTATGTGGCAATCGAAGAGGGATATTTTAAAGATGAGGGGCTTGATATGACGCTTATAACTGGCTTTGGGGCAGATAAAACTATGACTGCCGTCATATCCGGCGAGGCGGATATCGGATTTATGGGAGCAGAAGCATCTATCTATGCCTATCAGGAAGGAGCTACTGATCCTGTTGTAAACTTTGCACAGCTTACCCAGCGGGCCGGAAATTTCCTTGTGGCAAGAGAAGAAATGCCGGATTTTAAATGGGAAGATCTGAAGGGCAGGAAAGTCCTTGGCGGTCGCAAAGGTGGCGTACATATATCAATGTAAATTATGAGACGATTGTGATTTTGTGTAATTGGGTGGATGGGTTGAATAGTACGAAGAAATCGCAGAAAATAGAATAGCTTTAAATATAAGTGGAAATATTTTTGCTAATATCTCCACTTATATTTTGCGAAATTTTGTTATTTCTTTCCAGTTACTAGGAAATCCCATATATTCAAAAAGATCATTCAACTTCAAATTTGAATTCTGCTTTTCATATCGGTCAAAAATATGCAATAGTTGCTTTTTAAACAGTAAAAAATCGGTCTTTGGAAGTAGATAACGAAAAGTAATGACTACACTAAACAAGTCATTTTTTCCATATATGTATTTTGAACCGTTTTTAGAAATGCTTAATTTTTCATGTAACAATGTATCTGGAATGTCAATATATGTATGATAGGAAAACAACCTTTCGTTATGAGCACATACATTTCGGTACAGCGTTAATACCTTTAAATATTTTATCATTTCATTTTTCTTGACATTTCCAAAATCCTGGCAAATTGCTCCCTGCATATTTTGAGGTAAGAATTCAAACATTTTTGATATCTGACCAAAAGTAAGGGTATTCATAATCACCCATAACGGAATATTATGATATTTGTTACGCTGGTAAACAAGATATTCGTGATCCTTGTTTTTGTTTGCCATCATATCTAGCATTTTGATTAATTTGGTAATTCCATTTTTATTTTTGGGAATATTGCCGTAATTATTGGAGTTGAGATATTCTTCTTGACGTTCTCCATGTTTTTTACAGAAGTGATAAGAAATGGACGAACGCATTTTTCTTTCCACGCGGCATAAATACTTAAAGAAAATCCCACGTAACTCTTCATCAAATTCATAAAGAGCAACTATATCTTCAAAACACGCTTCATTAATGTATTTGCGGGTATGAATATCAATAAAAGGATGTTTATATCCACCAATTAATGCATAATAACTGATATTCTGCAGGGATTCTACCGCAAAATCATCATCTGTAATAACTAGATTTTTTTCATTTTTCAGTTTTTCAACTTGTGCGGTATATGTAATAAACGGTTTGCTCATATGTACCTCGCTGCAAAATGTTCCAGATAAAGAAAAAGGAGAGGGGCCTCGGCACCCTCCCCCGATCGCAGGCTTCTCAAGTTTCTGCAATCTGATCACTAAAGATAATATAACTGATATAACTAAGAAAGTCAATCAGAAATCATCTTTGTTTTAAATTATATTCGGCAAGGACATTTTTATACATTGACCAAGGACCAAGGGGGACGGTGTTTGATGGCTCAAATACAGTCCCCTCTGGCTTTTCCCCAGGTATCATCATTCATCCTCAGAATCATCTTCAAGCTTTTTCAGTCTTTTTTTATAAATTTTAGAAGTAAGCGTTAATGCAAGGAAACATAAAATCTCTATAGAAAAAAACATAATAACTCCAGTTGCAATGGAACCGACGAGTTTGTGATAATTCCGATAAGAAATGATAAACCACAAAATCCCCATAACAACTGCGGCGATGCTACTGGCCATGATATTGTTCTTAAAATTTGGTTTCAGCTTTCTGTCCCAGATTCCGTTTCTTATGCATCCTACTGTAAGATATAAAGCAAGGCACATAAATACGATCCATTCTCCGGAAAGATCCTGTTTGCTGTCATTTCCTATGGCTATCTGGGTCAGTATTACAGCCAGCAATCCCCAGAAAGCCAGCCAGCATCCATTGTGCTCAATCTTCAGAAGTTTCAGTTCCTGTAATTCATCCAGATTACTTTTCGTTTTCTTCATCCTCGTCATCCTCCCAAAATAAATCATCCAGACTCTTATCCAAGATACGGCAGATTCTTCGGCATAGCTTGATTGTTGGATTGTATTCACCCTTTTCGATTGCATTCATAGTCTGCCGCGAAATACCGGCAGCCTCCGCCAATGCCTTCTGCGTCATATCCTTTTGTGCTCGTGCTACTTTGATAGCAATATTCTTTGGCAAGCTTGCTTCACCTCCCTGATGACTATAAGATATCATTTATTTGTATAAAAGTCAATTATATTTTACTTTTAGAAATATATAAATGAATTATCAAGAAAAAATGCACCATTTTTGAGTTGAGGGAATATCCTAACAGCAGAAGTCTCAAAAGGAGTATCTGCATGAAAAATAAAAAATGGATTTCACTAGCGGCAGCAGTTATTCTGGCGGTGACTGCGCTGCCGATGACAGCTTTTGCTGCAGAGAAGGATGGGGGAGAGGAAAAACTTACGAAAGTTACGTTGAATGAAGTCGCACACTCAATCTTCTATGCGCCACAGTATGTGGCAATCGAAGAGGGATATTTTTCGGAAGAAGGTCTGGATCTGACATTGATAACTGGATTCGGTGCGGATAAAGTTCTGACTGCTCTGATTTCCGGTGAGGCAGATATCGGATTTATGGGAGCAGAAGCATCTATCTATGCCTATCAGGAAGGAGCTACTGATCCTGTTGTAAACTTTGCACAGCTTACCCAGCGGGCCGGAAATTTCCTTGTGGCAAGAGAAGAAATGCCGGATTTTAAATGGGAAGATCTGAAGGGCAGGAAAGTTCTTGGCGGCCGCAAAGGTGGCATGCCGGAAATGGTATTTGAGTATATCCTGAAAAAGAATGGTCTTGACCCTGAGAAAGATCTGTCTATTGACCAGAGCATTGACTTCGGCGCTACTGCTGCTGCCTTTACCGGAGATGATTCAGCCGATTTCACCGTAGAATTTGAGCCGTCTGCTACTGCTCTTGAAAAGCAAGGTGCCGGGTATGTTGTGGCATCCCTGGGCGTTGACTCCGGCTACGTACCATACACCTCCTACAGTGCCAGAACCAGCTATATGGAAAAAAATCCTGATATCATGCAAAAATTTACTGATGCTCTGCAAAAAGGTATGGATTTTGTCCAGAGCCACACTCCTGAAGAAATTGCAGAAATCATCGAGCCTCAGTTCCCTGAAACAGATCTGGATACCATCACAGCCATCGTAAAACGTTATTACGATCAGGATACCTGGAAAGAAAATCTGGTGTTCGGGCAGGATGGATTTGAACTGCTGCAGGATATCCTGGAAGACGCAGGAGAACTGAAGGAACGTACACCGTATGCAGAACTGGTCAACACAGAATTTGCGCAAAATGCTTCCTGATGATTTGCTTTCTCTGATCCACCTGTAATTTTAGCCCGATATCCGTATTCTCCCATCCGTTCCTTCATATTGTCAGAGATTTTTGACTTGATTCAGTCAAACCATAATCTTGTATACACTTTGTGTAACAGGTGGTAAAAAGAACTATGTTTACCAGGACTGCTATAGTTCCAATTTTGAAAAACGCAGACAGAATTTCGTCATTTTGTCCTGCGTTTTTCTCATGCCTTTTGACAGTTTGACGGAATCCCCGAATACTGATTCCGGCTTTTCGTCAGAATGACAAGAAACAAAAAAAATCTTTGTACGATTCTTCCCTAGCCATCCCCCCTCCTTTTCGCTATACTGTCTACAGATGAAAAAAACAAGTAATCAATCAGCAAAAACACTATGAAATAATTTTGGAGGAATAATAATCATGGCAAGCTTATCATTACAGCACATTAACAAAACTTACCCAAATGGTTTCCAGGCAGTTAAAGATTTCAATCTGGAGATCGAAGATAAAGAATTCATCATTTTCGTAGGACCTTCAGGATGTGGTAAATCTACTACACTTCGTATGATTGCCGGTCTGGAAGAAATTTCCGGCGGTACATTAAAGATTGGTGACAAAGTTATGAACGATGTAGAGCCTAAAGACCGTGATATCGCAATGGTATTCCAGAACTACGCTCTGTATCCTCATATGACAGTATATGATAACATGGCATTCGGACTTAAACTTCGTAAAGTTCCGAAAGACCAGATTGATAAAGCAGTTCGTGAAGCTGCAAGAATCCTTGACCTTGAGAAACTTCTTGATCGTAAACCGAAGGCTCTTTCCGGTGGTCAGAGACAGCGTGTTGCTATGGGACGTGCTATCGTACGTAATCCTAAGGTATTCCTTATGGATGAGCCTCTTTCCAACCTGGATGCTAAACTTCGTGTACAGATGCGTATCGAGATTTCCAAGATCCACCAGAGACTGGGTGCTACAATCATCTATGTAACACATGACCAGACAGAGGCTATGACTCTTGGTACCAGAATCGTTGTTATGAAAGACGGTGTTGTTCAGCAGGTAGATACACCTCAGAACCTGTATCAGAAACCAGGCAACTTATTCGTTGCAGGATTCATGGGATCTCCGCAGATGAACTTCCTTGACGCTGTTATCTCCGAAAAAGGTGGCAACCTTATCGCTAAAGTTGGCGAGCATGAACTGGTTATCCCGGCTGCTAAAGCAAAAGCTCTTAAAGATGGCGGCTATGTAGGTAAAACAGTTGTTCTCGGTATCCGTCCGGAAGATATCCATGATTCCCAGATGTTCATCGAAGCTTCTCCAAGCGCACCGATGACATCCGTAGTTAAAGTTTACGAGCTTCTCGGAGCTGAAGTATTCTTATACTTCGATGTAAACGGAACTCAGGTTACAGCACGAGTTGATCCTCGTACAACAGCTAAGACCGGTGATCCGATCAAATTCGCATTCGATATGGAAAAATCTCATTTCTTTGATAAAGAAACAGAACTTACAATCTGCAACTAATTTTCAGGAATCTTTAATAAACCCGGGGAGTTTTCCCCGGGTTTTTATGTTATAATATAGAATTGGCTGCCTGATTACTTCGATCAGACAATTTGCAAGGATTGCTATAAGCTGACTCATACCCCAAAAGAAAGGATTGACCTAATGAAAATACAACAGATTTTACAGAAATGCCTGACAGACTGGAAGAATATCAGCCAGATTGATTTCTGTCTGCTGGATTCTGATAACCATATCTTTCTCTCTACCTGTGATAAAAAACTTCCTGCAGAATCAAAACTGGAAGAATTTCGCCAAAGCAGTGCCCTGTGTGTTTCCAATACAAGCTGCTGCCTGTATAAGATCATGGAGAACCATTCCATCTCCTATATTCTGATCGTATGGGGAAAAGCAGAAAGTACTGCTACCATCGGAGAGCTGGCTGTATGCCAGGTACAGAGTCTCCTGGCTGCCTATGCAGAGAAAAGCGACAAGAATACCTTTATGCAGAATCTTCTCCTTGGTAGTTATTCTGATGTAGATGCCTTTAACTGCGCCAAGAAACTGCACATTGCAACTTCTGTTCAGCGTGCCGTATTTCTTGTGGAAACCAAACAGACCAAGGATGAGAACGCTCTCGCTACGATCCGGAATATTTTCTCTGCCCGTACCAGAGATTTCATCACAGCTATTGATGATACAGGGATTATCATCATCAGAGAATTACAGTCTACAGAAACTTATGAGGATCTGGAATCAATTGCATATATGCTTGTAGATATGTTAAATACAGAAGCAATGACTTCCGCATGGGTTGCCTACAGTAATCTGGCAGAGGATATTTCCAGGCTTCCAGACGCATACAAGGAAGCACATACAGCCCTTGAAGTAGGCAAGATTTTCTACGCAGATAAAAATGTATTCGGATATAACCAGCTTGGAATCGGCAGACTAATCTACCAGCTTCCTGTTTCCATATGTGAAATGTTTATCGACGAGATCTTCAAAGAGGAAACTCTGGATTCTATTGACGAAGAAACCCTGATCACCATCCGTACCTTCTTTGAAAATAACCTGAATCTCTCCGAGACTTCCAGACAGCTTTATGTACACAGAAATACTCTGGTGTACCGCTTTGAGAAGCTGCAGAGAAAATTCGGACTGGATATCCGCGCGTTTGAAGATGCACTGACATTTAAACTGGCGATGATGGTTGTGGACTACATAAAATATTCTAAGAATCATCCGTCATAGATTTCTCAGACAATTTGATAACATCCATCTGCGTGATCAAACCGGCAGACTCTTACAGCTACGTGCCTACGCGATTCTACACCGAATAACTACTCCGCAGGGACTTACTTGATTCGGTTAAAAAAGCGTTATATCTTCACCAGAAATCTCTGTTGAAAATACAACGCTTTTTATTATTTCTTATATATTCTATTTCGCTTCTTTCAGCAGCATCAGATGCTCTTCCGGAAAATGAATATATTTCGGAACTTTTGCATGCGGATCTTCCTCAAAATTTCCTTTGGGGCACATCCACCAGACCGGCTGACAGTCTCCGCCTTTCTTGTTCTTCAGTAAATACTGATGTTCAAAGGTCGTTTCAATATATTCCATAACTTCCACTTCCATGTGGTTCTCTCCGCCTTCAGATGCACCTTTCATCCAGTGACCGCGGATTCCCACATGCGTAACATCATCCGGCACCACATCTTTGGTCTGCAGCATCAGATCCCAGTCCACTGCATAAATACTGTGTTTTCCCATTTTCTGTACAGTTGAGAAATTTTTACACCCTGTCAGTCTGGCTGCCTGCAGAATACCAGGTCGTTCAAAGAGTTTCTTAGTTTCTCCTGTAGTAAGTGCCTGACCGCTGTCCAGAATTGTCAGATGTCCGCAGAACTTGTAAGCCTCATCACGGCTGTGAGTGACCAGAATCATATCACCTGTGTACTCATTAAGAAAGTTCTGCATATCACGCTGCATGATATCTTTCAGATATCCATCCAGTGCTGAGAACGGTTCATCCAGAAGGATGACTTCCGGTTCTCCGATCATCATTCGTGCCAGTGCGACACGCTGCTGCTGACCTCCGGAAAGCTGTCCCGGATAACGTTTCTCCAGCCCGTTAAGCTGATAGCGCTCTATGTAATCTGCCACTTTTGCCTTAAGATGTTTCTTATCTCCTCTGTATCCGCATGCGATATTCTTCTCTACAGTCATGGTAGGAAAAAGTGCATAGTTCTGAAAAAGATAGCCGACCTTCCTCTCCTGCGGTTTAAGATTGATTTTCTTTTCTGAATCAAAAAGAACTTTATCATTTACAACAATTCTTCCTGAGTCCGGTGTCTGGATTCCTGCAATACAGCGCAGAGTCATACTTTTTCCGCTTCCGGATGCTCCAAGGATCCCCATTGGAGAACCATCACTCTCCAGCTTTACTTTCAGAGTGAAGCCATGAAGTTTCTTCTCAATATCCACACTGACTGCCATTACATCCACCTGCCCATCTTCATTCCCTTACCGGAAACGATATTGATCGCCGCAACGATCACAAATGAAATGATCAAGATCACAACTACCCAGAAACCGGCCATGCCATAATTTCCTGCCGCAGTCTCCGAAGCAATGGCAACGGAAACGGTTCTGGTCTTGCCAAGAATGTTTCCTGCGAGCATGGATGTAGCACCGTATTCTCCGATTGCTCTGGCAAAGGCAAGGACTGTACCGGATGCGATTCCGGGTCCTGCTGTCGGCATGACAACTGTCCAGAAGATTCTTCTGTCACTCATGCCAAGTGTCTTGCCTGCTGCGATCAGATTCACATCCACCTGTTCAAATGCAGCGCGTGCATTTCGATACATCAGCGGAAACGCAATTACAGATGCTGCGATCACGCAGCCCTTCCAGGTCTGTATGATCTTAATGTCAAAATTATCCAGCAGAAATGCCCCGAACGGACGTCTCAGACTGAACAGCAGAAGCAGAATGAAACCGGCCACTGTCGGGGGAAGTACCAGAGGCATGGTCAGGATACCATCCAGTATGCCTCTGGAAACAGGTTTCATCTTCATTACCAGTCTCGCAAAGAATATCCCCAGAAAGAACGCGATCACAGTAGCCGCGAAACCTGTTTTCAGTGAAATCCATAAAGGACTCCAGTTTATTTCTACCAGAAATTCACTCATTCTTATTTAGCTTCCTCTGTTGTCTCTGTCTCAGCATTTGTTTCTGTGTCATCTGCTTCTTCTGTTGCTTCTGCATCTTTATCATCTGTTTCGGAAGCATCATCTGCTTTGTATGCTGTGAATCCGTATTTCTCGAATACTTTCATAGCGTCGTCAGATTTGATGTACTCAAGGAATGCTTCTGCAGCTGCTGTATCATCTTCAGATGCCTCTTTGTCTTCGATAAGGCCTACCGGATAGAGAACAGGTGTCTTCAGTGCATCTGCCGGAGCTTCTGCGATAACGTCTACTTTATCTGCAACGGAAGCTGCATCTGTAGCATAAACGATACCGATCTCATTACTTCCTTCACTTACTGCAGCAAGAACTTCAGATACATTTTTACCTTCATTGATTTCCATCTTATTTACTTCATCTGTAATTCCAAGATTATCGAAAATTTCTCTGGAATACTGTCCAACAGGAACGCTGTCACCTGCAAGTGCGATGTTGGCTGCATCTGTGATGTTCTCGAATCCTGTAACTTTTGTTTCTCCATCCTTAGGTTTGATCAGAACGACTTTGTTCTCAAGGATATCTTCTACAGTATCTTTCTTAGCCAGATCTTCGTCTACCAGAGCGTCCATCTGCTTGTCAGCTGCTGAGAAGAAGATATCGCAGCGTGCGCCTTCTTCGATCTGTGTCTGTAATGTGCCTGAGCTGTCTGCATTGTAGAGGATTTCAACATCAGGATATGTCTCATTGAAATCTTTCTGGATTTCTTCCATTGCATTGCTTAAGCTTGCTGCGATGAATGTGTTGACTTCACCTTTTAAGTCTGTATCTGCTGCGAAAACTCCTGTGCTGAACATTCCTGCACTCAGTACTCCTGCCATCATTGCTGCAATTAATTTCTTTCTCATATTTTTACCGCCTTTCATTTAGTTTCGTTTTGTTTTATTCAGTTTTGTTTCCTTTTGTATCTATTGTACAGAACTTTTGTATTCTTGTCAATTTTATTTGTATATGTTATCATGTAAATGATAAAAGGTCGAAAGCCTTATTTTTACCGGCAAAAACAACTTTCCGGCCTTTGATCGGGTATCAGATAAATCGTTACTGTTCACTCCGTTCTCAGTAACGCAGCCAAAATTCATTCCAGATTGCCTGTGGCAATGGAATTTTGGCTTGTATGTCTCGGGATTTTGGCATATCCATGCCAAAACACCTCGCGGGATAGTGGAGTGTGAACAGTAACGATAAATCTATAGAAAAAAATAATAAACAGTGAGGTAATTATCATGAAATTAAGTGCACGTAATCAGTTAAAAGGGAAAGTAGTAAGTATCAATAACGGAGCTGTAAACTCCATCGTTTCTATTGATATCGGCGGTGGAAACATTATCACAGCAACCATCTCCTGTGCAGCAGTTGAAGAATTAAACCTGAAAGTAGGTTCTGATGCTTATGCAGTGATCAAGGCTACTAATGTCATGGTAGGTATTGATGAATAAACTTTACACAGCTCAGGAGGTCGCAGACCGTCTGAAGATCAAAAAGACAACGGTCTATGAACTTATCAAGCGCGGTGAGCTGGAATCTTCCAAAATCGGAAAACAACTCAGGGTCAGCGAAGAGCAGTTGACACAGTATCTTAACAGAAGCAGTTCCGGCAATTCCGAAAGCGGGCAGGATATTCCATACACATCTGTTAATTTTGAACCTGAGAGCTCTCTGCTGAAGAGAGATTATCTGCTTCATTCCAGTGGTATCATTTTAGGCGGTCAGACTTCTGCCGCCCTGGAGCTTCTTCTCGGCAAAATGTCCGCTCATCCTGATGGCCTTCCTGTCCTGCAGTCTCATATGAATGACTATAACGGACTTTATTCCCTGTATTTCGAAAAGGCACATATCGCTGCTACCAGTCTGAATATAGATGATATCCGTCACCTGGTTCCCGGAATCCCGCTGATACTTCTTTCTTTATATAAATACTCTGTTGGCTTCTATGTACAGGCCGGAAATCCTGAAAAGATTTCTTCTGCGGAGGACCTGACGGATCCGAAAGTTGTTTTTATGAATCGTGAAAAGGGAAGTGCCCGCAGGGTTTATCTGGACCGTCTGTTAAAAGAACGGGGAATCTCTTCTGAAAAAATCAGCGGATACAGAAATGAAGCTGTCTCTGATATGTCATCTGCATCTGCTGTTTTTGAGCACAGAGCGAATGTTGCTTTTGGAGAAGAAATGATCGCACGTTACTTTCCGGGACTTGATTTCGTCCCTGTGACTGATATGCAGATGTATCTGGCAATTCCTGCGGAATCTGTGAGAAAGCCGGGGTTCTCTGCTCTTGTGGAAATTGTACAGTCTGAAGATTTCAAAACTGAGATTCATCATCTGACAGGTTATGATACCTCTTATACCGGCGAAATGATCTGCATATAAGAAACCTGTAACATAATAAAAAGCCCTGCTGTCCGGGATATACGCTTATGACGTACATGCCGCTTATACAGCAGGGCTTTTCTTATACATTATTTACAACCAAGAAGTGTTTTTCCGATAAAGTATCCAAGCACCAGAATACCAAGTGCGATTCTGTACCATCCGAATGCCTTAAAGTCATGTTTCTTTATGTATCCCATCAGGAATTTGATCGCGATAATGGAAACTACAAATGCCACTACCATTCCCACGATCAGGATCATCACCTCTGTTCCTGTGAAAGAGAAACCGAATTTCAGGATTTTCAGAAGACTGGCTCCGAACATGACCGGGATTCCCAGGAAGAAGGTAAATTCTGCTGCTACTGTACGGGAGGTTCCTGCAAGGATACCACCGATAATGGTGGAACCTGAACGGGATGTACCCGGAACTACGGAGAGTACCTGGAACAGACCGATGATGAGTGCAGTCTTAAATGACAGATTTTCCAGATTTGTACAGATTGGTCTTCTTCTCTTGTTATAATTCTCAATGACAATGAAGAGGATACCATATACGATCAGCGCAATGGCAACTACTACATAGTTATTAAATTTCTCTTCAATGACATCATTAAACGGAAGTGCGATAACAATCGTCGGTATACAGGCTACTATAATTTTAAACCAGAGTACCCATTTCTCTTTATCACAGAACTTCTCCACAAAAGTAAGAATTCCTCTGGATACTGCACCATGCCTGTTAAGCACTGCCTGCTGTTTCTTTGAAATTGGTCTGATATAAAACGGCCACAATTTGTTCCAGTAGAGAACTACAACCGCGAGGATCGCGCCAAGCTGGATCACTACGAAAAACAGATTCTTAAAATCCTCTGTCACATTCAGTTTCAGGAACTCATCCACCAGGATCATATGTCCGGTACTGCTGATCGGGAGCCATTCTGTGATTCCCTCTACAATCCCAAGGAAAATGACCTTTAACAGTTCAATAAAATCCATAATCTTTCCCTTCCTGTTTTCTTTTTTGTTGTTATTCTTATTTACAACGATTTTCAACCGGATCAGACAGGTTTCTGCCAGATAATAAGTAATGCAAAAGACCCACATATATCTATCTGACTCACTGTAAATACTCATATGATTATATTACACACCATGCCACTGATACAACTGTAATCTATATTTTTCCTGCTGATTCTATAAGATAAAAACAGCCGCCTTTTCTCCGACAGAGAAAATTACGGCTGCTTTTCATCATTTCATATTATTTATCAGTTCTTTATCTTCTTGCAATCGTAGCAATATCAATAAGAGATAAATTGTTCAGGTCTGTATTCTCAAGGCTGGTTGCCAGTGCTTCTGCTGTATCCAGAGAAGTAAGGACATTGACACCTGTCTCGATGGCGTTACGTCTGATGACGAAACCATCTTTCTGATGTTCTACGCCCTGTGGCGGAGTATCAATGACAACGTCGATCTTATGACCAAGGATAAGGTCCATAAGGTTCGGTGCAGGCTGCTCCAGCTTATTTGTACGGATAACTTTGATTCCGTTTTCTTTGAGGACTTTTGCAGTTCCCAGTGTAGCATAGATTCTGTATCCAAGTGCTTCGAATCTTCTTGCGATCGGGATGATATCCTGTTTGTCTTCGTCTTTAACAGTGATGATCATGTTTTTATGTTTCGGAAGACGGATACCTGCTCCGATAAATGCTTTGTAAAGCGCTTCATTGAATGTCTCAGCAATACCAAGGCACTCACCTGTTGACTTCATTTCCGGTCCAAGACTGATATCAGCGCCGCGGATCTTCTCAAATGAGAATACAGGCATCTTGATCGCATAGTGTTTTGCTTCCGGCTGAAGTCCCGGTTCATAGCCCATGTCTTTCAGCTTGTATCCAAGTATTACCTTCGTTGCAAGAGGAACGATCGGAATTCCTGTTACCTTGCTGATGTACGGTACAGTACGGCTGGAACGAGGATTAACCTCGATCACATATACATCATCTCCAAGAACAATGAACTGGATGTTGATCATACCGATAACATGCAGGGCTCTTGCAAGACGTCTGGTGTATTCTGCAATTGTCTCTTTTGCTTTCTCGCTGATGGTCTTAGCCGGGTATACGGAAATACTGTCACCGGAGTGGATTCCGGCACGCTCGATATGTTCCATAATACCAGGAATCAGGATATCCTCGCCATCGCATACAGCATCGACTTCGATTTCCTTACCCATCAGGTATTTATCAACAAGGATCGGGTGCTCCTGTGCGATCTGGTTGATCACACCGATATACTCTTCTACGTCCTCATCACTTACAGCGATTCTCATGCCCTGACCACCAAGTACATAGGAAGGACGAACCAGAACAGGATAACCCAGCTCATTTGCTGCTTTCTTAGCTTCCTCAGCAGTAAATACTGTCTGTCCTTTTGGTCTCGGAATTTCGCATTTTTCAAGAATCTCATCAAAGAGCTCACGGTCTTCTGCTGCATCTACGTTCTCAGCAGATGTTCCGAGAATCTTAACACCCATCTTTGTCAGTGCTTCTGTTAATTTGATAGCTGTCTGACCACCGAACTGTACAACTGCTCCGTCCGGTTTCTCAATATTTACTACATTCTCAACATCTTCCGGTGTCAGAGGCTCGAAATACAGTTTATCTGCAATATCAAAGTCTGTACTTACTGTTTCCGGGTTGTTGTTGATGATGATGGTCTCATAGCCTTCTTTTGCAAATGCCCATGTACAGTGTACGGAACAGAAGTCGAACTCAATACCCTGACCGATACGGATCGGACCGGAACCAAGTACCAGGATTTTCTTTTTATCCGGTGTTGCTACTGCTTCATTCTCTGTGCCTTCATCGCCGTATACAGAATAGTAATATGGTGTTGCTGCCGCAAACTCTGCAGCACAGGTATCAACCATCTTGTATGCTGCTTTGATCTGGTATTCTTCACGAAGAGCTTTGATTTCTTCTTCTGTTTTACCTGTCAGACGAGCAATGATATAATCCGGAAATTCCATGCGCTTTGCTTCCAGAAGAAGCTCTTTTGTAAGCTTTCTGGTTTTAAGTGCATTTTCCATTCCAACAAGGATTGCCAGCTTATCAATGAACCAGATATCAATCTTGGTAATGTCATGAAGCATGGACTGCGGCATACCGCGGCGGATTGCTTCTGCGATTTTCCAGATTCTGCGGTCATCTACGATTTCCAGTTCTGCCAGAAGTTCTTCATCTGTAAGCTGTGTAAAATCGTAGGACATAAGGCTGTCTACATGCTGTTCCAGAGAACGAATTGCTTTCATCAGAGCGCCTTCAAAGTTATGGCAGATGCTCATAACCTCACCGGTAGCTTTCATCTGAGTCGTAAGGGTTCTCTTTGCAGTAATAAATTTGTCAAATGGAAGTCTCGGAATCTTCACTACGCAGTAGTCAAGCATTGGCTCGAAACTTGCATATGTTTTTCCTGTGATCGCATTCGGGATCTCATCCAGTGTGTAACCCAGAGCAATCTTTGCTGCAACCTTTGCGATCGGGTAACCTGTTGCCTTACTTGCAAGTGCAGAGGAACGGCTTACACGCGGGTTTACCTCGATTACACAGTATTCAAAGCTGTCCGGTTTCAGAGCGTACTGAACGTTACATCCACCTGTGATTCCAAGTTCTGTGATGATGTTCAGGGCTGAAGTACGGAGCATCTGATATTCTTTATCTCCCAGTGTCTGAGATGGAGCAACTACGATAGAGTCACCTGTGTGGACACCAACCGGATCAATGTTCTCCATGTTGCAGACTGTGATACAGTTTCCTGCACTGTCACGCATTACTTCATATTCAATCTCTTTCCATCCTGCGATGCAGCGCTCTACCAGAACTTCACCTACACGTGAAAGACGAAGACCATTCTCTAGGATTTCACGAAGTTCATATTCATTATGAGCGATACCGCCGCCGCTTCCACCGAGTGTGTAAGCAGGACGGAGAACTACCGGATAACCAATGATGTTTGTAAATGCAAGACCATCTTCTACTGTTGTAACAACCTTGGATGCTGCAATCGGCTCACCGATCTTCTCCATGGTATCTTTAAATTCCTGACGGTCCTCCGCTTTCTTGATTGTCTGGGCAGTTGTACCGATCAGTCTTATATTGTGTTCTTTGAGGAAACCTTTCTCATCCAGCTCCATGGCAAGGTTTAATCCCGCCTGGCCGCCCAGTGTAGGAAGGACGCTGTCCGGTTTCTCTTTCAGGATAAGCTGTTCTACTACTTCTACTGTCAGAGGCTCGATATAAACTCTGTCAGCGATATCTTTATCTGTCATGATGGTTGCAGGGTTGGAGTTAAGAAGAACAACCTCAATGCCTTCTTCTTTCAGGGAACGGCATGCCTGTGTTCCTGCATAGTCAAACTCTGCTGCCTGGCCGATGATAATCGGGCCGGAACCAATTACAAGTACTTTTTTAATGTCTTTATTTCTTGGCATTATTTATTTCCTCCCATCATATCCATAAATCTGTCAAACAGGTAACTGGAATCCTGCGGTCCCGGGCATGCTTCAGGATGGAACTGTACAGTAAAGATATTCTTTCCTTCGTATGCCATACCTTCGTTTGTGCCGTCATTGACGTTAACGAATGCAGGTTTTGCAATGTTTTTCTCTTCAAGTCCCTCAGCATCTACTACATAACCATGGTTCTGGGAAGAAATGTAAACACGTCCTGTTGCAAGGTCTTTGACCGGATGATTTCCGCCTCTGTGTCCGTATTTCATCTTATGAGTATCTCCGCCTGTTGCAAGAGCCATAAGCTGATGTCCAAGACAGATTGCGAAGATCGGAACTTCAGAATCATATAATTTTTTTATTTCCTTTATAATAGAAGTACATTCCTTTGGATCTCCAGGGCCGTTACTTAACATAATGCCATCCGGATTTGTCTCCAGAATCTCTTCCGCAGGTGTCAGTGCCGGATAAATTGTAACCTCACATCCTCTTTCATTCAGGGAACGTGCAATGTTTCTCTTAGCTCCCAGGTCAAGAAGTGCTACTTTCGGACCGTCGCCTTTTAAAATCTCTTTCTCGCGGCATGTTACCTTCTCTACTACCTTACCTGTTGTATATGCTTTTAACTGGGGGATAATTGTATCTAAATCATAATTTTCATTGACGGTGATCATACCGTTCATGGTACCTTTCTCACGAAGGATTTTCGTTAAGGCTCTGGTATCAATTCCGGCAATACCTGGAATATCATGCTTTGTTAAGAAATGCTGAATCGTGTCCACGCTTCTGAAATTACTTGGGACACGGGATAATTCGCGGACAATAAAGCCGTCCACCCATGGCTTTGATGACTCCTGGTCATCATAACAAATTCCGTAATTCCCAATGAGGGGATAAGTCATACATACTGCCTGTCCTGCATAGGAAGGGTCGGTCATTACTTCCAGATAACCGGTCATGGAAGTATTAAAGACGATTTCGCTGATAACGTCTCTCGTTGAACCAATGCTTGTACCTTTGAACACATGGCCATCTTCTAATATCAGAAATGCTTTCATACAATCTCCCTTTCTTATCTTTATATTGTGTCTATCACTTATTTTTTCCTAAATCTTCAAGATTGTATCACAGCAAAGTGCTTTTTTCAACCTTATAAGGTACTAAAAATAATTAAGTTGATATTAAAAACTTTTTTGTAATTTCAGGCAGATCCAATCACATGCATTCACTGCTTTCTCACATCCAAATACCTCTATAAAATTTAAATCATCCTCTTCTCTGTGCAACTCTACACCGGATAACTGCTCCGCAGTTTATCAGAAGAAGCTTACACTTCTACGTAACAAATTGTGCGTTTTGATGATACTGTAAAAAAAATTAAAAAAATTTCAAAAAAGCTATTGACTTTTATCCATACATCGGTTATTATAAATGAGCAGTCGCGAGAGAGCGATTGATAAATAAGAAATGCAGAAGTGGCGGAATTGGCAGACGCGCAGGCTTCAGGTGCCTGTGGTAGCAATATCGTGTGGGTTCAAGTCCCATCTTCTGCATTATTTTTTTACTCAAAAAAGGAAACTGATACAGTTTCCTTTTTTTCTGTTCTTATGACACAAAAGACATCAGATAACGGTAAATCTTCCATGTGGTTTCATTA
Source organism: Blautia sp. DFI.3.45 (assembly GCF_020593505.1). NCBI lineage: Bacteria > Bacillati > Bacillota > Clostridia > Lachnospirales > Lachnospiraceae > Blautia > Blautia sp. DFI.3.45. Next base: position 109,298 of record NZ_JAJDMI010000006.1, on the reverse strand, counting down.
TCGTAATGAGTTCCGTCTGTTGTCTTATATCCCTGCTTTTTCAGATAAGAATAAAGATCTGCATATTTCGCACCGGCAACTTCTTTTTTCATTCTGGCATTGAAATCTTCGATTTCCTCATTTGTTACATAAGGATCTTTGGTTATCTGTCCCACTGCCACAATATAGGCATCCGCTCCCTGCGCTTTCCATTTTGGAATCTCCTCATTCAGCAGACTGATATAATTTGAAATATTGTATACATCATTAACACCAAGCCAGACAAAAATATCTTCATTTCCTTTCATCTGCTCCTGCAAGGTCTTCAGGGCAGTATCTCTAAGCCATTTATACCCCATTCCAACCTCACATATCCATGTGATGTTATCGTTCTCCACAACATCTTTCATCATATCTGTTCTGGAATCTCCGATCATAATAGTCTTTCGCATTACCGCCTCTGCCGGATCACTCAGTTCAGAATATACAACATTTCCCTGATTTCGTACATATGCCCGTATTCTGTAATAATAAGTCTTTCCTGAAACAGCACCTGTATCTGCATAACTGAATGTTGTATTGCCGGAAACTATATTGATTCTTTTATATCCTCTGTCCTCGGATTCTGACCGGAATATCTGATATCCTTCTGCAGTTTTGATTTTTTTCCATTTGATCAGGGTTCCGCTTTCTTCTCTCACTCTTATCCGGGTGATCACAGGTTTTCCGGGAGCTGTTTTTATCTCCAGTGCTTTCGATGATGGGCTGTACAGAGTTTTGTTTCCCTGTTTCAGATAAGAACGTATCTTATAAGTGTAGAGCTTATCTTCAGAACCTGTCAGTGTAAAACTGGTAATGTTCCTGTTCTTGATCCTTTCCACGCATTTGTATTTTCCGTAGGCTTTATAATACAGAAAAATCTGATAGCCGGAGGCCTTCTTTACTTTATTCCAGTTCAGAGTCACTCTGTTTCCGGCTGCTGTTCCGGACAATACCGGTGTTTCCGGTTTTGCAGATGCTGCGGATGCCGATACTGTTCCAAACAGCATTACCGCTATCAACCAAAATAAAAAGAAACTCTTTCTGATATATTTCACATGACATTCCTCCCATCTATAACAATTCATCTATAGCAATACCGGACTGTCCACAGTATTTTACGGAATTGCCATAATCAAAGAGCCGGCTCTGTAAAAGATATCTGCTCTCACATCGCCGGCTTGATTTTATACTGTTCTCAATTATTTTTGTATTATTTGACTTTCACGCTCTTCACTGCGCTGTAACCTGTATATACCTTTGCAGATCCTACCATCTTATATGCGCGTGCTCTGAAATAATAAGTTTTACCACTTGTCAGTTTTGTCTTATTTGCGGTCAGCTTTGTAGTTCCTTTTACAACCGTACCCTTCTGGGATTTCTTGGATGATCCACAGTAAACATCATATCCGTCTGCACCTGCAACAGCCTTCCAGCTTACGGTTGCCACACCTTTTTTGGTGGACTTCACAGAGATTGCCGGCTTTGTACCTGTTGCTGTAGCTTTCACTTCTGCGGAATTTGACCAGGATCTGAGGTTCTTATTGGCATCTTTTACCTGTACAGTTGCTGTAACTCTGTATGTGTAGACTGTTCCTGTAGAAATCACATTATCTGTGTAATCTTCTCCGAACTCTGCGTCAGCCAGATCACCATTATCCCATGTTTTAACAGTTTCATATGCACCGTTGCCTGTTTTCTTCTCCAGTTTGTAAGAAGCATCATCTGTACTGGAACCAACGTTTACCACGATCTGATCCCATGTTGCAGATGTGATGGATGCAGTTGCCTTCAGCATTTTGACCTTGGATGAAACCTTTGCATCACAGCTGAACTGCTGAGGTACGGCAATCCATTCCGGTGTAAAGTCAATAGAAGGTGTCTTACTCAGTGAGTTTCCGTCAAGGTATAAGGAAACTACCTGAGATCCTTCCTTGCTGTTTTCCAGTTTCAGATTTGTGATCTTATTGTTTCTAAGATCAAGGATTCCCTGAAATCCGGCACAGTTAAATGAAGTGATGGCATTATTGGAGGCATTGACTTCTGAAAGACTCTTTACATAATCAGTATCTCCGATGTTCAGTCCTGCATTTGCCTGTGTGGTAAATTTATTGGAGCTTGCATCTACGAAATCCAGATTCTTCAGATATTTCTTGGAAGGCATTACTACCTTTGTCAGTTTATTGCTTCCATACTTCACTACACGAAGATTTGTGCATTTGCTGAGATCCAGAGTTCCTGCAAGACTGTTATTACTCAGATTCAGATATGCAACTTTTGTATTCTTTGTAATATTTACAGAAGTAAGTTTGTTATTTGCCGCAAACAGATCTGTCGCATAGGTAAAACGTTCAATACCTTTCAGGTTGGAAATTCCAAGTCCTGAAACATCAATCGTCTTGGCTGCTTTGATCTCTGCCGCTGAAAGTTTCTTATCCTTGTCTGTATCAATATTGTCTAAAACATACTGGCGGAACTTTGCATCCGGGAAGTTCGCTGAACTGACTGCTACTGCTGATGATGCTTCAGCAGCATCGGACTGAAATTCAGATCCGTCCTCTACCTCCGGAGCTTCCTCTTCTGCTGAGCCAACAGACTGTTCTTCTACTGTTGATGTATCATCACTAAAATCAGCAGCCTGAACGCTGATACCAGAAGTCATCATAGCTGCACTGATCATTCCTGCGACTAATAACTGATTTAATTTTCTGTTTTTCATCTTTCCCTCTCCTGTTCGTAATTTTCATACCTTTTGATACGATATAAAATTATCATATTCCATATCAATTTGCAACATATTTTTAATTATACTGTAATTATCTGGTAAATCTGTAAAAATAATTTACCCTGCAGTTACTTACTTCTCTTCCATTGTTTCTTTTTCCACTGGTGTTTCTTCCACCGGCTGTTCCTGTGCTGGTTCTGTTTCTGCTGTTTTCTCTGTCTCTGGTTCTTCCGGCTGTAATTCTTCTGCCGGTGTTTCTTCCGGCTCATTACTCCCATCTTCATCTTCATCTGAAGATACAGTGTCATTTTCCACATTCTTCGCCGGTTCCGGAGTCGGGCATGACGTTCCGCAATACGGACAGAAACTTACATTAATATCTACCTCCCGCTCGCAGGACGGGCAGATTTTCTCTCCTTTCAGGTTCGCAGCATTATCCTTATACTCCCTGATTTTCAGATAATGCTGATCAATCTCCTGACATAAAGCACTTAACTCACTATCAATTCCATCACCCTGAGAATGTCGTCTGTAAACAATATCACCGATATCAACTTTGATTTTCTCAATAATGCGCTCTTCTCCTGTGATTTTACTTCTTATCTTCTGTGCCTCGATCGTCTGCTCTGCGCGGGCACCTAATTCTCTTGTTGTCTTTCCCAGTTCCTTCGTTGTTTTTGAAAATGTCTTAACTAATCCATCAAAAAAATCTGTTCCCATAATATTTACTCCCTTCCATTATTGTCCTCATAATGCAAGAACAAAACTATTTTAATTAATGACTACCCTCCAGCAGGATCGGCTCCTGTCCGCGAAGAAGGATCTTCGGACCACCGTTTCCTTCTATGTATTCTCTTGTGATCACAACCTCTCCTATGCTGTCATCTTTCGGAATCTCATACATGATATCCAGCATATACTCTTCCAGTATCGCGCGAAGTGCCCTGGCACCTGTATCTCTCTCCAGTGCTTTCGCAGCAATTGCATGAAGCGCCCCGTCTTCAAATTCCAGTTTCACTTCATCCAGTGCAAGAAGTTTCTGATACTGTTTAAGAATCGCATTCTTCGGCTCCTGCAGGATCTTCACAAGCATATCCTCATTCAATCCGTCCAGAGTAAAGATGATCGGAAGTCGTCCGATAAATTCCGGAATCATTCCAAAACTGCGGATATCCTCCACTGTTACTTTCTGAAGCAGATGAGGATCATTATCATATTTATCCTTCAGGTCTGCATAAAAACCGATAGATGCCTGCTTGTTCAGCCTTTCTTTAATGATATTCTCCAGATCAGGAAAAGCACCGCCACAGATAAACAGAATATTACGTGTATTAACAGTTACAAGCGGTACCATTGCGTTTTTGCTGTTTGCACCTACAGGAACTTCCACCTCACTTCCCTCAAGAAGCTTCAGCATTCCCTGCTGCACTGCCTCACCACTGACATCTCTCTGGTTGGTGTTCTTCTTCTTGGCAATCTTATCAATCTCATCAATGAAAATAATACCATGCTCGGCACGCTCCACATCATTATCTGCCGCCGCCAGAAGTTTGGAAACAACGCTCTCTATATCATCGCCAATATAACCGGCTTCTGTAAGAGAAGTGGCATCTGCAATTGCAAGCGGCACATCCAGAAGTTTCGCCAGGGTTTTAACCAGATAGGTTTTACCGCATCCGGTTGGTCCGATCATCAGCATATTAGATTTCTCAATTTCAATCTCATCCATTGTATCTGTTGCCACACGTTTATAGTGATTGTAAACCGCTACAGACATTACTTTCTTGGCTTTCTCCTGACCGATCACATACTGGTCAAGGGTTTCTTTGATCTTATGGGGAGCAGGAATATTTTTCAGATCCAGAACCGGTTTTTCCTGTTTCTTTTTCTTTTTTTCTTTCTTTGGCTGCTGCACCGGATTCTGGAAGCTGCCCAGATCGATCATGCTCACATTCGGCATATTCAACAGGTCAGAATAATTGAACTTACCCTCATTAAACTGCTGATTCATAGAATTAAAGCTCTTCTGCATACAATCCGTGCAGACATGTATGTTATTGGGAAGTTCGATCATCGGACCGGCCTTGCTCTCAGGTCTGCGGCAGAGAAAACAGAATTTTTCGGATTTGTTTCTCTTTTTCTCTGTATCTTCGCTGCTGTCTATTATTTCATCATCATTATAGTTCTCGCTCATAATGACTCCTTTCTATATCCTCTTATTCGTAACAGTACAGTGCTCCTGCAGGATAGCAGGCTGCTGGATCATTACGCTTATTTAACTGAATTATATCATACAATTCCCTTATAACAAAATGAAAGTTTTATAAACACAAAAAGAATCCTGCCTGGGTTACTGTTCACTGATAATATTATAAAAGACACCGCCGCATGGGCGATGTCTTTTGTTTTATTCATTGTCCGGTCTGGTGCCGAGAGTCAGCTCTATAGTATTTTCTTCATATTCCCCATTAGTGGCTCTTGCAATAACTGCCTCAATCTTCTCTCCCGATTTATAATACTGCAGTTTATCCAGCAGATCATCACCATCACTGACTTTCTGTCCGTCGAATTTTACGATGATGTCGCCTTTACAGATACCTGCCTCCTGTGCCGGAGAATCATCCTCCACACTTCTTACAAAAGCACCTGTGGGCATATTATACATCTCAATTGCCTCTGTGGTCAGATTTGCAAGACTTACTCCCAGATATCCTTTTTTGCTGCTGTCTACTTTCTCCCTGGTCTCACGATTCATCAGTTCTTCCAGAATAGGCTTTGCCTTGGAAATAGGAATGGCATATCCCATACCTTCCACAGCACTGTCTGCGTATTTTGCAGAATTGATGCCAATCAGCTCGCCTTTCATATTCAAAAGTGCACCACCACTGTTACCCGGATTGATTGCCGCATCCGTCTGGATCAGTCCTGTACTGTTCGTTCCGTCATCTGTAGAAATCGTCCGGTTCAATGCACTTATCCAGCCTGATGTTACAGACTGACCATATCCAAGCGCATTACCGATCGCAACTACCTGCTGCCCTACTGCCAGATCATCCGAACTTCCTATCTGAGCAATCTTGATCTGATTTAAAGTGTCCTCAGGGATATCCGATTTCTTCACCGCAACTACTGCCAGATCATTATCAGCATCTGTACCCTTAATCTTGGCACTGACCGCATCCTCTACATTCAGATCTCCATTATCTCCCGCATTCACAGTCTCTGTCTCTGCATTTGCCACATCATCCCCGATAAAGCAGACACTCAGAGTTGTAGCTCCATCCACCACGTGATTATTCGTTGCGATCAGAAGCTCATCATCATTATCTCCAACGATAATCCCTGAACCTGTTGACGCACTCTTATATTGGTGGGAACTATATCCGAAAAAGCTTGGTATTTCCTGAACACTGACAGTAGTGATCGCAACTACAGAAGGCATGGAAGCCTGAGCCACTGCTGCTACTGTTCCATTCTCAGAGTCAGACAGCACCTTATCGGCAGTGCTGTCATCTGATGCCGTTTCCTGAAGATCCACACTGTCTGTAGTTTTAATCTGCACCGAAGACTTACCTGTATTCAGGAATCTGTCTGCTGCAAAATTTGCCGCCTGAAATACAACTGCCGCCACCAGGCCAAAGATCACAGCCAGTGCGATTGTCGCCCCTGCTTTTTTCTGAAAAGAATTCTGATTTCTTCTGTGTCCAGAGGGACCGGATGGTTTCAAAACAGTTCTCTGTTCTTCATGGAACTGATAATGTTCATATCTGGGCTGCTGACCGGAATCATCTGTTTTTTCACCCAGGTTTCTTTCATCATTCATGTAATCTGCTCCCTTCTGTTCCTGTATTACTGTTTATCGGAACACTCCCCGAAATAAACAATGATCTGTAACTGTTTTATTTCTGCACAGTTACAGCAATTCTTCTCCTGAACTCTGGAATCAGTATATCAATTAATTGTGTTCAAAATGTGACAATTATCGTAAATTGGCGTGTCTTAAGGTCATCCTCTTACCTTTATTTTCTGTTCCAGTAATATGGACTCATGGTACATGCAAGAACAACTTTCCGGGGAAGTTTTCTGTATCTTTTCCCCAGAAAATATCCTGCATATTTCATTCCGCTCTGCCAGATCAGCTGAGGAATCAGCCAGAAGTGTCCCGTCCTTATCAGATAGCCCAGGCTTCTTTTTACCAGACGGATTCCCTCCCCCTCAGAAGGTACTCCTTCAAAAATTTCCGGATGCTCTGCCTGGGATACTCCCAGATCGAAGTTTCTGTGAAACTGCTGCCTTCCGGAATAATTATGGGAATGATACACTCTCGCATCTGCCGCATAGACAACTGAATAGCCTTTCTGAATCATTGTTCCGGCACAGATCATATCTTCATTGAAAATCGCCCGCTCTGTAAAACCGCCTGTTTTCAGATAAATCCCTTTATCATAGGCCGCACACACATTAGAACAGAAATAGGTCTTGATCCCGTACTTATCAATATCAGCCAGCGACTTTACCGAGGACTGCTCCGGATAATTAAAAGAACGGGTATAACGTTCCAGAAAGCGACAGTCTGCCTTAGGCAATTGTCTTGCATAGGCTGCTCCTGCACCCGGATTTTCACTGACAGCACAGACAAGATTTCCAATTACTTTTCTGTCAGCAGGGAGAGCATCCTGTGTCATAAAGATCATAATATCTGCATTCGAAAGTTCTGCTGCCCTTCTTCTGGTTCCGCCATGATCAAAATCCTTCTGTTCCAGGTGATGAACCTCAAGGATCGGACATTTCTCCCATTCTCTGTTCCAGTACTGCTCTCCCGTATTCATAACCAGAATCCTGCGAGGACGGTATTCCTGTTCTTCCAGCCTGTGCAGCAGTTCTCCAAATTCTCTGCCGGGACGATAGGCAGGAATGATTACATCAACTGTCGCAGTGTCATTATATTTTTCCTTATGCGTCATCCTCAACACTCCTTATCTGAAAAGAGGACCATCCTTTCCAACAGATGGTCCTCTTTTCTATTATTTATATTTTTATAGCAGTTCCCTCTTACTGTTCTTCAGAACTTGCTCCAGAATCATCGCTGAATCCATCGTCGCCGCCGGTCTCATCTCCACCGGTGTCATCGCCGCCGTCGTAGTCTCCACCACCAGTGTCACTGCCGGTGTCATCGCCGCCATTATCATAACTGCCGTCATCACCACTGTTATCATAATCGCCACCGCCGCCATAATCTCCGCCGCCATTATCATAACCTCCATCATAACCACCGTTATCATAATCATTGTCATAATCATAATCGCCGCTGTTATCCGTACTGCCGGAGGTATTATCGCCGGACCATACAAAAGTGTCATTTGCATTTGTGGTATCAGTGTCCTGTGTCGTAGTCTTGGCTGCATCATCCAGCTTACTTTCTCCGCCGACGATCTCAAGTATCTTATTACTGCGGGCCACTACCTCAGAAGACGGAGTATAATCCTGATCATCATACAGGAACTTGTGAAGTTCAACTACATTGTTCTCAAGATCAGTAGGAACAATAATACTTCCCTTGATATTGGAGAATTTAAACTTCTGCGGGAATCCCGTACTGTCTGTAAATTTATATCCGATCAGAGTCGGAATAAGTCCCAGAATATCCTGCTTTGAAAGAGATGTTGTAACCATCGGGAATACATCATCCATAATCTTAAAGATAGAAGAAAGACCTGCTATCTTCGCCTTATCAAAGAGCATTCCAAGTACTCGTCTCTGACGCTCTGTACGTCCCATATCCAGACTTGCAGTATAACGGATACGGCAATAGGATGTCGCCTGTACGCCGTTCAGATGATAAGTTCCTACAATTGCTTCCTGATCTTCCGGCTTTGGCTCCGGTTTCTCGAGCGGAGTGTAGTCTTTTCCTGTCAGCTTGGATGTTTCCACGCAATAGTTATTCATATGTTCAATTTCCGCATAAGATAACGGAATATCAAGACCGCCAAGATCATCTATCACTTCTACAAGTGCGGAAAAATCAGCCGTCGCATAATCGGAAATATCCAGATCCAGGTTTGTATTTAACATGGTGATCGCCTGTTCCGGACCACCCAGCGCATAGGCTGCATTTGCCTTCGTATAGGTATCATCTCCAACATTGAGAAGTGTATCTCTGTATACGGAAACCATACGCACTTCTTTTGTATCGTTGTTTACACTCACAATGATCATGGTATCACTGTTCTGTGCAGAATACTGGGAGCCTTCCCCTCTGGTATCAATACCAAACAGCACATAGGTCTTGTATCCTGTCATCTTTGGTGCTTCCTGGTTTACGACTATTTTTTCCTTTTTCAGTTCCGGCTGCTCGATCTTATCCAGCCTGGAAGAAATCTGTCCATACACATACAGCCCGCCAATAAACAGCAGCAGTACAATGATCTCAAGCACAAACAGTACTTTTTTCTTTTTTCCTGGTTTAGCCATGACTTTTTCCCCTTATCTTAATATGCATTTTTGTTTATAAATCCCTTGAAAAATGTAAGGAATATAATCTTGATATCCAGCCCTATGCTCCAGTTTTCAATGTAATAAAGGTCATATTCGATTCTTTTTCTTATGGATGTGTCTCCGCGGTAACCATTCACCTGAGCCCAGCCGGTAAGTCCCGGGCGAACCTGATGTTTCACCATATATCTCGGGATTTCTTCTCTGAATTTCTCTACAAAAAACGGCCGCTCCGGTCGTGGTCCCACAAGGCTCATGTTACCCTTCAGTATGTTGAAAAGCTGTGGCAGTTCATCAATACTGGTGTGACGCATAAACTTTCCGATGGGTGTTACTCTTGGGTCATTCTTTACTGTCCATGCCTTCTTCTCTTCCGATTCCGGCTGTACTTCCATGGAACGGAACTTATACATCCGAAAAGTCTGGTTATGAAGTCCAACCCTCTCCTGTTTATAGATCAGTGGTCCCGGTGATGTCAGCTTAATGATAGCACACATTAACAGCATCAGCGGTGAGGTTACTATGATTCCAACAATAGACCCTGCAATGTCCATCGCCCGCTTGACCAGTGCATTGAATGTATTGTTCAACGGTACATAACGGATATTGATAACCGGAAGTCCCAGTATATCTTCTGTGTATGGTTTTGTCGGAATGATCTTATTATAATCCGGGATAAACTTGGTGTGTACTCCAGATTTTTCACACAGTGCTACAATCTCTTCCAGGCGGTAATATTCACTTAAGCCCAGAGTGATCGCTATTTCATCCAGCCGGTTCTCCGGAAGTATTATATTCAGATTGGCAATCCTTCCAAGAACTTTGATTCCCTTGTACTCTGTTCCTGCCGGAACATTGTCATCCAGTATTCCGCGGATCACATATCCCCACTGAGGATTGGCAAGAACTCTGTCAATGTATTCCTCTGCTGCGCGGCTGTATCCCACACAGATCATCTGTTTCTGATTCAGTCCCCTCTCTCTCATATCTCTCAGAAGAGCGAAAATCAACATTCGGGCACACCACTGAAGCACAATATTGATTACATAAAACATAATATAAGTAGAACGGGAAAAATCGCTCTCATCTATCATGTAAAATGTAAACATCAGAATAAGGAGCCCAAGCGAGTTGGCCTTTACAATATTAGCCAATACAAGCCGACGCCCCTGCATCCGCATGGGAGTATACAATGTGAAAGCCTGATACAACAACAGATAAACCGGTACAATAAAAACCAGCATCAGCATATACTGCTGAAAGCTTCTGGTTCTGACTGCTGTTGCTGCCATAGGACCAACAAAACGGATCAGCCATGCCAGAAAATATGACAGTACCAGTACAATTGCATCAATGATCATATGGAGACGACTGAAATTCTTTTCATTGTCCTTTAGCAATCTTTTGTCACCTCATTTTTTTATCGTTTCTATATTATAATAGTTGTTTTATAAAAGCAATAAAAATTTATCTTTCTTTCTTATCATCCGCACAAACGCCTGAAGATATTCACCCACAATTCAACTTGAATCCCAAAATAGTTTGACAGATTTTGAAATTTAAAAGGTATTTTATGATTTTTTTTGCTGATCTGGAATCCATTCTTAATTCCCGCAATATACTCTCTTCCGAATCCTTTCAGCGTAAAAAACAGAATTTTGATTCCAAATCCTGCAACAAGAAACGGAAGATTGATAATAATCTGTAACACCGGCATATTTTTGTATATCAGATAAATATTATTTCTGGAAGAATACCGGATCTTGAACTGATTATATCTGGATCCGCTGGTACCGCTTCCCACATGGTATACCATGGCATCAGGTGCATACCAGTTTTCATATCCGTAGATCCTGGCCCGGTATCCCACGTCCATGTCCTCCAGATATGCAAAATGTTCTTCGTCAAAATATCCCAGCTCATCAAAGATCTTCTTTCTGTAAATAGCAGCTCCTGCACAGGAAGCAAAAATCTTCTCTTCCTTTTCATAGGTATGGATATTTTTCCCCTTACCTCTTGCATAAGCCCATCCAAGCGCGCAGTAATAGTTTCCTGCATCATCCAGCCTGTCCCTGTCATGAAACTGAATCATTCTGGCAGCACAGGAGAAAGCTTTGGGATGCCTTTTGATGGCTGACAGCATTTCTTCTATAAAATTCTCCGTTACTTCAATATCATTGTTTAAAAGCAGTACATAAGGTGAACGTGATGCTCTGATCCCTTCATTGACCGCTTTACAGAATCCGAAATTCTCCGGCAGTTCGATCAGATGGACCCATGGATACCTTGCAGCAACAAAAGCGCAGCTTCCGTCATTGGATCCATTATCCACAAGAATTACATCAAAATTGCTTACAGTCTGACACTCCAGACCTGCAAGTACGCCATCCAGATAAGCCATCCCATTAAAATTCGGAATGATCACTGATACTTCCTGCATGATTTCCTCCCTGTCTTCTCTTTTTTCTGTCCTGCTTCTGTCTCCATTCCCGGGATTGGCTTCAGAGAATAATTCCATTTGGTAAGAGACAGGTTTTTGTTATAACAGGGATCTCCGTTTTTGAGAATGTCTATCCAGTGACATCGCATATATTCAATCTCCGTCTGAAAACGGCGCACTTTCTCCTTGCTGTCTTCAGCTCCTCTGGTCTTTGATTCCATATGATAAAGCTTCGCATAGGGATCATATACGATCAGATAGCCGTTTTTTCTTACTTTCAGGCAAAGATCCACATCATTAAATGCCACAGCCAGTTCTTCTGTAAATCCTCCTGCCTGCTCAAAAACCTCTTTCTTCATCAACAGACAGGCGGCAGTCACTGCACTCATATCCTGAAGAAGGGATGCCTTATGCAGATAGCCGGTATGGTCCGCAGGCATATCTACGAACATATGCCCCGCAATACCGCCCATTCCGATCACACATCCTGCATGCTGGATTGTATTATCCGGATAAATGAGCTTTGCTCCGACACCGCCCACTTCCGGACGCTGACACACTCCAAGCATTTCTTCCAGCCAGTCCGGATTGATGGATTTTACATCATTATTCAGGAAAAGCAGATATTCTCCCTTTGCATGTGCCGCAGCAAAGTTATTGATGGCAGAATAATTAAATTCTTTTCCCCATCTCAAAAGATGGATCTTCCGGTTTCCGGAAAGCTCTTTATAATATCGGAAAATCTCATCAGTGGTACTGTTATTCTCCACGATTATGATTTCAAAATTCTGATAACCGGTATTCTTCTCCAGCATTTCCAGACAGGTCTGAAGAGTCTCTTTCTCGTCTTTGTTTGGTATGATAACAGACACCAGAGGTTTTCCCTGCACCGGATATTTCACCCGGTAAAAGCCCAGATCCTGTGTATGGCTTACCTCGCCTTCTGTACCTGTTCTCTCAAGATGAGCTTCTATTGCTCTCTTGCCGGCTTCAAATGCGTACATTTTACTGGCAGGATTATCTGCAGTGGAGGCTTTGTGTGTTCTCCAGTGATACAGGATTTCCGGAACATGTAAAACCTCTCCGGCATTCTCCGTACAGCGGAAGATAAAATCGTAATCCTGAGCTCCGTCGAATTCTTTTCGGAAACCTCCGGCCTTTTCTACAATACTCTTTCGCACTACAAAAAAGTGGCAGATATAATTATTGGAACGCAGGAGATCCAGATTAAAATCCGGTTTCAGATGTGGCTGAAAATGCTCGTCCAGTTCTGTTGTAACCTTATCCTCGTCTGTATAAAGCGCATCTGCCTGCGGATGATCCTGCAGTATTTTCACGATCTCATATAATGCATTGGGTGCCAGCAGGTCATCATGGTCAAGAAGCCCCACAAATTCACCTTTTGTCATTGCAAACGCGCGGTTTGTGTTCTCTGCAATGCCAAGGTTCTCTTTGAGATTGCAGAATCTTACCCGGGAATCTCCGGCTGAATATTCTGCCAGTACTTTCTGCATCTCCTCATTGTCAGGACTTGCATTTACGATACACAGCTCCCAGTTTGAATAAGTCTGAACGATCAGTGATTCTATCATCTGTCTCAAAAATTCTACAGGTGTCTGATAAGCCGGAACTGCAATGCTGATCAGCGGTGAATAATCAAATTTCTGTTTCCTCTGTGTTTCCAGTGTTTCCTCCGTCGGAATGTAAGCCCGGTACCATGGACCATATGGTACTTCTTCCGGTTCAAAACGTTCATGCAGCCTGATCCAGAATTCCTTTAGTCCATAATGCTTCATGTAGCGGAACCCTTTCCGGATCGTATAGGGGGAAAGCTTCCTGAACATTTTCGTCCACTGGATTTTTCCTCCTGCAGATGGTTTTTTACTCATATGATAACCTCGATTTTTACTATGATTTTTTATTTTAACATTGTATGATATTTTTTGCAAGAAAGGAGAGAAATGTGTTATACTGTTATTGTTTTTATGTTATCGTTTTTATGTAACTGTTCACATACAATGAACAGTTACTTTTCAACATTTTTATGTACAGGAGTATTATATACCATGATGATAAAGAAAAAAAGAATCACTGCAGCCCTGCTGGCTCTGGGACTTGGTGCTGTCACCATGTTTTCACAGTTTCCGGTATCTGCTGCTGAAGAAACAGCTCAGAATACAGACGCCGCCGCACAGACAGCAGATCCGTCTGTCGTAGTCACCAACGGTATCGACGGATGGCCCCAGGCTTCCGATATTTCGTCTGCCGCAGCAATTGTAATGGAAACTTCCACTAACACAGTCCTGTATTCCAAAAATGCAGATCAGCCCCTTTACCCTGCAAGCGCAGTCAAGATCATGACCTGCCTGGTTGCTCTTGAGAACAGCAGTCTGGATGAACAGGTAACCATGACTGCAACCGGTGTTTCCGGTGTTACTGACGGAGGAGCCAATATTTCCTCACAGTTAGATGAGGTTTTCACCATGGAACAATGTTTATATGCCATCATGGTTGCCTCTGCCAATGATATCGCACTGCAGGTAGCTGAACATGTGGGAGGTTCTGTGGATGCTTTTGTACAGATAATGAATACCCGGGCACAGGAACTTGGCTGCACCAATACTGTCTTTACCAATCCTACCGGTCTTCCTGATGAGAACCAGCATATCACCGCCCATGATATGGCTCTGATCATGGAAGCAGCTATGGCAAATGACACTTTCCGCACTATTGCAGCAACTACTTCCTATACACTTCCGGCAACAAATGTTTCCGGCGGTGAACGTGTACTTACAAACAATTTTACCATGATAAACAGCACCAGCGACGGTTATTATAAACCCTGTATCGGCGGTAAGGAAGGGTACACAGAAGCTTCCGGAAGTACCCTGGTATGTGAAGCTTCCAAAAATAACATGAAGCTGGTATGCATTGTATTAAATGGCGCATCCGGTGTTACCGATGATGAAGCGATCGCGCTTCTCAATTATGGTTTTGACAATTTTGCACCCCTTACCATCGCAGACGATGATTTTAACCGTCTTTCCGGTGGTACAGTCATTGCACCAAACGGTGCCACAGAAGATAATCTGACCACAGAAGATACTTCTTCTGACGGACAGATCACACGCCAGTATTACTTTGGAGGAACTCCTGTAGGAACTGCGATTCTGGAAGACGCAGAGCAGCAGACAAATGATGCCGCAGTAACCGGTCAGAAGAATATGGAGGCAGCACAGGCATATTCTGCTTCCCATACAACTGCTCCTTATTATATCATCGGGGCGATCGGGGCAGCATTCCTGCTGTTTTTCCTGTTCCTGATGATCAAAGTGATCAAATCCTGAAGTCTACTTCTGAATACCAGACAGTAACCATTTCTTTGATAGATAAAATAGATAAATTTAAGGGACTTCCGCAAGAGCTTTTCATGCGGCAGTCCCTTTATTTCTTTTAAGGCAAGATTAAAAATGCCCAGCAGGCAAATGGCGAAATCACCAGCAGTACAGTCAGTACTCTGTATATCAAACTCCGCACCTTTTCATTTTTCACTGTTTTTGTCAGAATATTATTCCAGCCCAGCGTAACAAAGTACATCAGAGGATATAACGCAGGCATAAGATATCTTCCCTGTGGCTGATTATCACTGTAATAAACATAATACAGAAACAGAAATACCGGAATCATAATCAGAAATACCATCATCAAATGGAAAATACCTTCTTTATTCCACTCTCGGGATATCACCTTTGTTTTGATCTTCCATCTGTCATTTCCAACTGCTTTCCGCTGTGCAACATACATTTTTTTTCTCAGATCAAATGTCTCTTTTACAAAAAATACACTGATGATTCCAACAGCAAAGAACAGCATATACAGTTTGCTGACCGTATATGGCATATAAATTTCCATCTGTCCAAAAGTACCGATGAAACTTACACACACTGTCAGAATCCAGTTATGATACCAGCCGGGATCCTGATAAAGGATAATATCTTTCCAGTTCCATCCCAGCTTTGCAGGCGTCGGATACAGTGAAGGTCTGTAATCCTTCTGAGCATATTTTTCCGCACATTCCGCACAGGATTTCCTTCCCAGGAAATCTCCGTTATACAAAACTGCGTTACGGATGAACCACCAGCCGCAGAGAACTAAAGTAACTGCTGCGATCACTGCTCCTCTGCTGAAAAGGAAACGAACTCTCTGTGAAAAAGCTTCTTCTCTGCAGAGTAATACCGTAAAACAGAAGAAGAAAAAACTGCAGAGTATCCAACCGTATGCATTATAATAAGACAATGCACATACGGCCATTCCCACTGCAAGGAGTATACAGTTTTTCCATGTCCAGTCTTCTCTCAGATAAGAGGCCCATGCATACAGAATCATGGCTGCTGCCAGCAGTGCCAGTGAGTCTGTATTCACATAAGTTCCCACAAAGATTGCCTGCGGCATAAATCCTGCCAGTGCTGCAAACAGCCATCTAACTTCTCTGGAATATTTTTCTTTCGGAAACAGTTTGCCCGAAGCTTTTACAACAAAATACACTGCACCTGTGACAAACAGTACATCTGCCATACGTGCAATTTTGAACATGGAGTATCCCGGATCTGCAAAAAGCCGGGATATTCTCATAAATAATGCAGACACCATATAAGATACAACCGGATAATATGCATAGGAAATTCCCCACACTTTATTCCTGACAGCCGGATCATCTCCCCCCGGAAGAGCTCCATGATGTTTATAAATGTAATCTGCAACATAATATCTCATCTGTTCATCCGGCCCTGAATTAAAAGGCTGTGTCATCGCCCAGGTTGTCAGCAGGATAAACGCCAGAAATACAAAAATGAAAATTTCTGTTTTTTCATTGATCTCTTTCTTTTTCTTTAACATATCTTCTTTCACATTCATTTTATAGCAATTTCATCTTCAGATTCTTTTCAGAGAAAAGTCCTGGCTCTTCAGAGTGAGATTGGGGTTATAATAAGGATCTCCGTTCTCCAGGATCTCCGGCCATTTTTTCTCAAAGGTGGCAATTTCTTTGTTAAATCGTGCCACTTTTTCCGGAGTATCCTCAAGGCCTCTGGATTTGGATTCATAATGGTATAATTCCGCATATGGATTATACACGATCAGATATTCCGCCTTTCTCAGCTTCATGCAGAAATCAATATCATTAAATGCAACAGCCAGTTCCTCTGAAAGTCCTCCCACTGCATCAAATGCAGATTTCTTCACCATCATGCAGGCAGCTGTAACCGCACTGTAATCCTGTGCACAGATAATTCTGTGACAATATCCGGTGGTACCTCTCTTCTGCTGGACAAAACAGTGTCCTGCAATTCCGCCAAAACCGATCACAACACCTGCATGCTGGATCGTATCATCCTCATAATAAAGTCTTGCACCCACTGCGCCTACATCTTTACGCATGCAATAACCCAGGAGTTCTTCCAGACAGTCCGGATTAATGATCTCTGTATCATTGTTAAGCAGAAGCAGATACTCACCCTTTGCAAAAGATGCACCATAATTATTAATGGCAGAATAGTTAAAGACTCCGTCCCAGTATACCATGCGAACCTTCGGATTCTCTGCCTCCAGTTTTTTGTAATATTCAAAAGTAGCAGAATCTGTACTGTTATTCTCTACAATAATGTACTCATAATTTTTGTACGTAGATTTCTGTTCAATGGATTCCATACATCTCTTCAGATCATCAATATGGTCTTTATTCGGAATAATAATAGAAATCAGCGGATCATGATCTCTGATAAACTTCGTTCTGTACAGCCCCAGATATTCACCCTTAAAAACCTCTGCGTGGATTCCTGTTCTCTCATAGTGAGCCTGTACTGCACGTCTTCCGGCTTCAAAGGCATAAAGCTTGCTCTCGGGATTCTCTGCTGTGGAGTCCTCATGGCAACGCCAGTGATACAGGATTTTTGGAATATGACAGATTTCTTCATCCTTTACTGCTTCCACACAGCGTAACACAAAATCATAATCCTGTGCACCGTCAAACTCACTTCGCAGCCCGCCAACTTTTTCAATTACTTTTCGTGATACCACAAACAGATGGCAGATATAATTGACCGTACACAGCAAATCCGGATTATAGTCCGGTTTAAAATGCGGCTGAAAGAATTTATGTCCATCCATAGACATCTTATCTTCATCTGTGTAGATCACCAGTGTC
Source organism: Blautia sp. DFI.3.45 (assembly GCF_020593505.1). Classification (NCBI taxonomy): domain Bacteria; kingdom Bacillati; phylum Bacillota; class Clostridia; order Lachnospirales; family Lachnospiraceae; genus Blautia; species Blautia sp. DFI.3.45. The sequence goes on along the minus strand of NZ_JAJDMI010000006.1, from coordinate 91,421 downwards.
TGCGGTTTCTCATTTATTGCTTTCACACATTCAAATAATGCATTCGGCGTCAGCTCATCATCATGGTCTGCAAAGGCAATGAAATCACCTGTTGCAATTTCAATGGCACTGTTGGTATTCTCTGAAATCTGAAGCGACTCCTCATGAGAAACGTATTTAATTCTGTTATCCTTCGCTGTCAGTTCTTTTAACAATTCCGTCAGTGGTGACTGTGCGCCGCTTCCGTCAGAGAAACAAAGTTCCCAGTTTGAATAAGTCTGTTCCTGAAATGATTCTGTCAGTCTTCTGAGATATTTCTCCGGTGTCTTATACAGCGGTACTACAAAAGAAATCTTGGGTCTGTATCCAAAGGATGTTTTCTTCTGTTTCTCCAGTTCGTTCCTGTCCGGCAGATGATGTCTGATCCATTTCTGATAGGATGGCGGTCCCTGACGTACATTTTTAACCTTTGTCACTACCTTCTCAGCAAGAGCCGCCGCACCCTGAGATTTCCAGTAGCGGATTCCTTTTTCTACATATTTGTCTAATTTCTTTGCCAGAATATCAGCTTTTCTCAGAGGAACCACATGTACAGTTTTCTTCTCGCCTGCATAAAACACTACATACAGGCATTTTCCCGAAACGTTGGTGATCTCAGAGAAGAATCCTGTCTTTCCCGGATCCTGTGCTTCTTCAAACAGCTGGTTGACATCCACCCTGTCTGTTCTCTGGATTTCAGCGGCAACCGGCTTTTTATCCGCATCAAAGATACGGACAGTCACAGGCTTCGGTGCAATGGCCCACCCTCTGATCCGTACAGTTCCCTGTTCTGCACTCTCTTCTTCAAAATATACCTGCGGTTTATCTCTTTTTTTATCCAGTTCACCGGCAGTGATGGAAAACCAGACATGTTTTTTATCCGAAAACTTCTCATAGATCACAAGCTTATGATACCCCTCCAGATTTTCCGGTATCTGAACAGTTGCCGTAATCTGTATTCCCTGCATTTTCTCCGGATCTTTAAAACGTTCCAGTGCACTTACATTTTCATTTTCTTTCACAGACACCTTCAGTTTGTGCTGATCCAGATATGCCTCCATCACCGCATCTTTCGGCCAGTGTCCCTGCACAATATACTGTGTCCTGTCTGATAAATGAAATCTTTCTCTTACTACTTCAAATATTTCCTTAGGCATGTTAATCTCCGTTCTTCTCCTGTTTTCTCAGAGAACAGTCTGTGTTGTTTAATGTCAGATTGGGGTTATAATAAGGATCTCCTTTCAGGAGCTCTCTTTCCCATTTTCTCCGGAAACAGTTTACTTCTCTGGAAAAACGCAGCTGTTTCTCCGGTGTATCTTCCATTCCTCTGGATTTGGATTCATAATGATACAGTTCTGCATACGGTGTGAATACAATTTTCACTCCATATTTTCTCACTTTCATACAGAGATCAATATCATTAAATGCAACCTTCAGCTCCTCGTCAAATCCTCCGACTGCTTTAAAAACAGAAGTCTTTACCATCATGCAGGCGGCAGTGACTGCACTTATCTCCTGCACACAGCGCAGACGTCCCATATATCCTTCCGCATCCCGGGGAAGTTTACATAATACATGGGCAGCAACTCCACCAAGACCAACTACCACTCCTGCATGTTGAATGGTGTCATCCGGATAATACAGTTTCGCACCGGCCATTCCCACGTCTTTTTGCTGACAAAGCTGAAGCATTTCTTCAAGCCAGTTCTCTGTAATGATTTCCACATCATTGTTAAGAAACAGCAGATATTCTCCCTGCGCCTCTCTTACTGCAAAGTTATTGATCGCAGAATAATTGAATTCTTTTTTCCATGTAAGGATCCTTACATTTGGGTATCTGTTTTTCAGTGTCTCATAGTATACAAAGGTTTCTTTTTCCACACTGTTGTTCTCAACAATAATGATCTCGTAATTCTTCCATGTTGTCTTCTCTTCTATGGATGAAATACACAGTTCCAGATCATTAATGTGATCTTTACTTGGAATGATCACAGAAATCATCGGTTCGCCGGAAATAGTCAGATGGCTTCTGTACCATCCCTTCTTGTCTGCAAGTTCCGCTGTTGCAGAAACCTCCGCCCTGCGGTAATGCTCCTCCAGTGCCTTTCTGCCTGCTTCCCAGTTTTTCTTCTCCTGTTCTTCTGTGATCAGGTTCTCTGCTTTCATGGAATGACAGAGGATCTTTGGAATATGCACAATATTCTCTGCCTGCTCACTGCATCTTAAGAGCATATCATAATCCTGTGCACCATCATATTCCGGATCAAACTTTCCGGCCTGTTCCAGAATTTCCTTCCGGATTGCCCAGAACTGTCCGATATAATTATTTTCCCTTAATCTGAACAGATTGAAATCCGGCTTGAATTCCGGCTCAGAATAATGTTTTCCGTCTGCGCTGATCTCATCTTCATCTGTATAGATCATATCCGCTTTTTTCTCTGTGATCGCTTTGACCATCTGAAAAAGTGCATCAGGTTCAGGTATGATCTCCTGACCGGCAAACAGAACATACTCTCCCATTGCAAGTTTCAGAGATGCATTAAGATTTCCCGAAATGCCGTTGTTTTCCGTAACCTTCTTGTAGGAAAGGCGGATCTCTTTTTTATATTTTTTCCGCAGAAACTCTCCTGTTTCCTCTCCCTCACATGCATCTGCAAGACACAGCTGCCAGTTACCATAGGTCTGTTCTGTATAAGCATCGATCACACTTTTTAACCTTTGTTCATCTGTATCCGTCACCACCATCACAATACTGATCAGCGGTGAATAAGAAAAAACAGCATTTCTCTGTCTTTTTAATTCCTTTCGGAATGCGACATGATCTTTCAGCCAGTCTTCATAATCCTGATCTCCGTCCTTAAGCTGGGAATTTCTCACATAACGGATAAATCTTCCAATACCGTTTTTCTTTATATATTCCTGATTCTTCTGCCTGTTCTTCAGAGACAGCAGTTTCATCTGCTGATACAGTCCGGTATTTTCCCGTTTTATTTTTTTTACATTTACAGTATAAATTTTCTGTACATCTTTTCCCCTGAAACAGATGCAGATATTCTGATCGTTTGTATTCTCCAGATTGACAGTAATACTGAATCCCAGATTTCTTTTCTCTTCTTCGGAAATCCCCTTTGCCTCTTCCACGTCCGGACGTCTTTGTCTGGTGATCGTACATTCCAGAACCTTCCCATCTGTACCCTGTACAAATATCTCATCCGGCTCCAGCTGGTTTACAACCCAGCCTCTGACTGTCAGGATACTCTCCTGTGTGATCTGTTCCTCATCAATATGATATTCAATAAGACTTTCCTCACAAAAGTCCTTCACTTCTGCAGCTGTGGCTTCCCAGATGATTTCTTTTTCATCTCCTGCTCTCAGCGCAAGCTGCAGTTTCTCATGTTCTTCTGCAAGTTTTATAATTTCCGGTATCTTTACTGTGAATCCGACATTTCCCACTTCTTTTATATCTTTTGTTTCTTTTAAATCTTTGGCAACATCCGCTCTTTCACAACGCGAAGGTTCAGGAACGAAGAGTTCCTTTCCCGAGCCATAAAGAATGAAATCACATTCTGACTGATTTCTGGTTATCGCCCATCCGGTAATGGCCAGAGTATGATCTTCTTTGTCACTGTATATTTTTTTATCTACACTCCAAAGTATATTTCCCATAACTAAACCCTTTTGATGGCACGATACACTTTCCATGCCTTACTGCCTTCCACCTGATCGACCAGAGCTTTCTTCTGCGCAAGCTCCTGACTCATCTGCTCCATTGCCCTTTTCTGCTCTGCATATACTTTCCAGAATTTCTTTTCTGTGGTTTTCCGGTCCAGGATCTCCATCTCAATCTTTATGGACTTTCTGTTCTCAGGAACAGAATCTACTATGATCTGCGGATCGTCACCGCCGAAATAGAATTCTCCGGAGGACACTTCACAGCCATCTGTGTGAAACTTTACCTGACTTTCATCTTCCCATGTCAGCTTTACAATTTTAAGTCCCTTGGACATTTCGCCCGGATCAAGGCGAAGCATTGTGGTATTCTCCGGAAGTTCAAACTCCGTCTGAATTTTCCCGTTTCTGAACAGATATCTCACAGAATCAGCCTCATTAAAGCTCTTTCCGTTATCCCAGAAAATCTGAAGCATTTCCAGAGATTCCTGTTTCTTTTCTCTGTAATAATCTTCTACTTCCACCCGGCCCGGAGAGATCTGGGCATACATATTTCTCATTGCTGTATGCTCACCCAGAATATACTGCTGGAAATTATGTTCCATCTCCACATAAACTTCTATATCTTCAGGCAGGATTCCTGCTTTCTCATAGAAATCCCGTTCTTTAAGTATTCCTCGTTTGTCATTCAGTTCCAGATAATAAAAGATCATCCTGTAAACCAGGAACTGTGAAGGTACAGGAAATGCAAAGGTCCACTCATAGTCGATCACAGATACTTTATTCTCAGAGAGGATAATATTTGCAGGAACAAAATCAATATTGGATATTTCTGTACATTTCAGATCAGAACGCAGGTTTACATTTCCAAATACCCTTACAAATTCCGGTGTTTTCTCAAAGGGTTTCTTCTCATGAATATTCTTTACTTTCTGTATATAAGAGAAGAATAATTTCTCCAGTTCCTCTGTTCTGCCTTCTTCCAGAAGATGATCCAGCTTATCTTCCAGGGTGATACCTGTCAGATATTCCAGCTGCGCACAGTCACCTTTGATCCGGCAGCGGTTTACTTCAATTTCCTCTTCTTTATACATTCCGGTCAGTTCTTCGCAGATAGTTCCCAGATTCCGTACATGAGCTGCCGCTTTCTTCTGCGACGGTACTTTCTTCACAGTCAGCTGCCCATCTGCTGCTTCACTGATTTCCGTATAAATGGAGAGCTTCTGATCTCTCTCATTGGAAAACTTCACATAAACCGGTGCTGTCTGTGGCTGTTCTTTTCCGATCACAAGAAGAAAGGAATTGGCAAACTGCGGGTAAAGATCATTGCTCAAAAGTGTATTATACACCTGAGATTCCTGAAACAGATCCAGACGGAGTCTGTCAAAATTGTAGTCCCTCATATGCAGCTCTCCGCTTGCAGGGAGATGTCTGTCTGAATGAATAGTCATTGGAAATTTGTAATCCGGATATGGATAATACCAGTCGGCTTTTAAGTTTCCTGCTTCCTCCAAAATTCCATTAAATTCTTTTCTTGAAAAAGTTTTAACCCCTTTTGTTTTGGGGTATCCCTGGATTCCTTCGAATAAAGTTCCAAAATGGTCCTCTGTACATCCGGCCCAGTATTTCAGTCCCAGTCTGTTCTCAATGGCCAGAATGATCTTTCCATCCGGCTTCAGATGCTTTGATATGATCCTGAGAAAGTCCACATAGGGATTCTCACTCCGGATATAGGATTCTCCATACTCAAATACACCGATCAAAGTAATATAGTCGTATTTCTCAGTAAGGTTTTTCTCGATCTCCTGAAAGTTTCCCACAAGGATCTTAAGATTATCCTGATCCTGATGTCTGTATGCATTGATCTTACTTCTTTTCATAGAAAGCTCGATGCAGGTAACTTCCTTCGCCCTTTCACAGAGAGCTCCTGTCACAGCACCACATCCGGAACCAATCTCCAGAACCTTCTCTTCTCCTGTAAAGGGAATCCAGCTCAGAATATTCTCCCTGATATGAGAAAAATGATAAAGAATTGGCCAGCTCTTTCTCTCACTGATCACTCTGTTAAATTCTTCCGGTGCAAAATCTCTGGAAATTGCAAGCATTTCATCCTCTATCGCACCATCACTGTATAGATCTTTTCCCGGATAGCACGTGGTATCCAGAATTACTTTCCCGATTTTTTCTTCCATATATAGTCCTCGCGCTGATTATTTTTTCGCACTGATATTTGTCATCATAACATTCTCAGACCTGTTCTTCGCACCGTACTTCCACCTTTGAATCCATATCATAGAATCCAACTGTATTTTTACTGGAAATAACTGTTATGTTACATGCGTCATAAAGTCTGTGGAATACCGTAAAATCTCCGTTTTTATACCCTGTACATCCAAATGACAGGAGATACTCACCGCCCTGAAGGTTCATGTTCTGTGTAAATGTTACAGTACATATATCCCCTTTTCCGGAGTGTTCTATCTTTGCATTTTCATACATGGTATTGGTACCTGTGATTTCCGTACCCTGAATATTTTTAAATGTGTATGCCATGATCGGCTCCTGAATCTCTTCATTAAACCGGACTTTCATACGAATTTTGAAGCAGCTTCCCTTTTCAACAGTATTGGAACATCTTCCTTTATCATCAATGACTCTGAAATCTGTGATCTCAGCAATACGGCTTCCATATTCCAGCATATTGGGATTTACCTGAAAATCTCCCAGTCCTTCACTGTCCTCTGCCACAATCTGCTCTGTACCGTCAGATTCATTCTGTTTTACAGGATTCTGTCCTACCAGAAGCTGTTTGTACAGGTCAACCATCTGCTTTGGTGAACCTTCATCCATCTTTACCCCTTTGTTCAGAAGAATAACTCTGTCACAATACTTGGAAACGCTTCCAAGATCATGACTTACAAACAGGATCGTCTTTCCCTGTTTCTTAAATTCCTCAAACTTGTGATAACATTTTGCCTGAAAGAACACGTCGCCCACAGACAACGCCTCATCTACCACCAGGATCTCCGGATCAATATTGATCGCAACAGCAAAAGCCAGACGCACGAACATACCGCTGGAATAAGTCTTTACAGGCTGGTGGATAAAGTCTCCAATGTCCGCAAATTCCAGAATATCATTCAGTCTGGCATCAATCTCTTCTTTTGAAAAACCGATCATGGTTCCATTCAGGTATACATTCTCAAGACCTGAATATTCCATGTTAAATCCGGCTCCCAGTTCCAGCAGCGCGGAAATTCGTCCGTCTACCTTTACTTCCCCTGCTGTGGGAGTCAGGACACCGGTGATGATCTTTAAGATCGTGGATTTACCGGAACCGTTGGTTCCGATAATTCCCACGCATTCTCCTTCATAAATATCAAAATTTACATCATGAAGTGCATAATGCTCTTTATAAAGTTTCTTTCTGGTAAGCCCCAGCGCTTCTTTCAGTCTGTCCGAAGGCTTATCATATAATTTATACATTTTGGTGAGATCCTTCACCTGAATTACTTTCTTGTTCTCCACGTGATTTCCTTTCTGTTATGTTCCTGTGTTTTTCATCTTCTTCTGACTTATTTCACGCTTACCAGTACAGCGAAAATTAAGTTTCTGCTATATTAATATTCGCTGTACTAGTTACAGTACATCTGCAAAATGAATGCGCAGACGTTTAAATACCCAGCTTCCGAACAGGAAACACAGAATTGTAAATATCCAGAAATAGACCGTCCATCCTGCATGTTCCCAAAACCAGGTTTTCATCAGGAATGTATCTCTGTATCCGGAAACAATATAATACATCGGATTCAGTTTCAGGATCTTCATGATCACAGGATGTCCCATCAGAGGTGAAGCCTCAACGATCCACATGATCGGAGTCAGCCAGACTCCTACCTGAAGCACAATGTTGATGATCTGGGTCAGATCTCTGAAAAAAATAACGATTGCACTTGTGGCATAGGATAAGCCCAATACCAGAATGAACACACATACACTGTAATAAATAATCTGCAGATAATAGAAATCAGGAAATTTCCCATACGCTGCATACAGGATGATCGTAAACAACACAAAGAATGCATGCACAAACATAGCAGAAATGATCTTGACTACCGGAAGCACACTGATATTAAAAACGACTTTTTTTACCAGATAATTGTATTCCAGCAGAGAATTTGTCCCCCCTATCAGCGCATCCTGGAAAAAGAACCATGGAACAATACCTGCTACCAGATAAAGAACAAAAGGAACTCCCAGATCCCCTGTTCCGGAACGAAAACCTACAGAGAATACAAACCAGTATACCAGGATCGTGATCACAGGCTGGATAAACGCCCACACAATTCCCAGATAAGAACCTGCATATCTTGTTTTGAAATCATTCTTTGCAAGCTTTGCAACAAGCCGTCTGTTCTTATAAATATCCATCGGTAAAGAAAAAATTGTATTCAATCGCTCATTCTCCTATTTACGGTACTCTTTAAAGCTTCCCCATTTGGTATCTTTGTCAGAAAAGCTTAATTCCATTCCTTCCGGAATCGGCCATTCAACTCCGATATCCGGATCGTTCCAGATCAGGCCGCCCTCATCATTTGGATGATAGAAATCAGAGCATTTGTAAACAAATTCCGCATGCTCGGAAAGTACAAGAAAACCATGTGCAAATCCTTTCGGAATGAAGAACTGTTTCTTGTTTTCAGCAGAAAGTACGACTCCAAACCATTTTCCATATGTTTCTGAGCCTTCACGAAGATCTACCGCCACATCAAATACCTCACCATTTACAACACGTACCAGTTTATCCTGTGGGTAATTGATCTGGAAATGAAGTCCGCGAAGTACACCCTTATGTGAGCTTGACTGATTATCCTGTACAAATTCGACATCAATTCCTGCTTCTTTGAAATCATTGTAATTGTAGGTTTCCATGAAATATCCTCTGGCATCTCCGAAAACTGTAGGTTCTACCACTTTTAATCCCTTAATTCCACCACATTCTGTAACTTTGATTTTTCCCATTTTATTTTCCTCTTTTCTTTAGCTTTCTCTGTGTTTCTGTTATATCTGTTCGCATAAATCCACATGATATGCAGACTTAGCCATAATATCTTTTTTCCTTTTTTGCAAGTGCAATGCTCAGAATGATAATAAGAAGAAGCATTGCCGCTCCTATGATCAGAAGTATTTTTCGCAGTTCCGGCATCCCCGCAGAAGTTTTTTCTTCTCCGACAGTATCTGCTTTCTCATTTTGATCCGCCTGATCCGTATTTCCTCCGGATGTATCAGAAAGGGCATCCACTGCAGGTTCCGGTGTAGGTGTAGCTTCCGGAACTTCAACGCTTCCCAAAAGATAATCATTATAATAGTAATCATCTACTGTATTTCCATTCTGTGAATTCTCCTGAACAGTCAGGTTATCCACAGTCACTCCGTTTGGAACTGATACTTCTCCACCATTTACCTGTGCTTTTGTGAAATTTTGATAACCATAGTTGAACAGTGCTGTGGAATCCGTACTGGCAACTGCAAGGTCTGCCGCCTTCATTGTCACTGTAATATAGGTAGTTCCATTCTTCCCTGCTGCTGTCACAAGAGTGTTTCCGGCCTCACTGGTATATCCTGTCTTGCCGCCAATACAGCCATCATAATGATAACTGCTCTCCGGGGCAAGCATCGGATGATGCGTATGCAGTACCCTTGGCTCACTGTTCATGTTCGTAGGTTTGATCGTATAATCTGTAGCACCGATGATCCTGCGGAATTTTTTATTCTTCAGACCTTCCCGCATGATCAACGCCATGTCATGTGCAGTAGAATAGTGATCAGGATCCGGAAGACCACTGGCGTTTACAAAATGTGTATTCGTGCATCCGATCTGTGCCGCACGTTCATTCATCATATCTACAAAGTGCTGCTCTGTGCCGCCTACATGTTCTGCAATCTGGGCTGCGACCTCGTTTGCAGAGCGGATCACAAGTGCATAAAGGCATGCTCTCATGCTCATCACTTCTCCCACCTGCATTCCAATATTGCCGGAATCCCAACTGATATCACGTGTTCCTGTTTCCGTAAAGACAACATCTTCTTTCAGGGAACAGTTCTCCACCGCCAGAAGCAGTGTCATGATTTTGGTAATACTTGCCGGATAACGGATTTCATCTCCGCCCTTGCTGTACAGAAGAGTTCCGCTGTCTGCATCCATCAGTACCCCTGTCTCAGATGTGATCTCAGGACCTGCAGGCCAGCCTGAAATCTCATTAGTTGAAATGGATACGGGTGTAACCTCTGAAACAGCAGCCTGCGCAGTTCCTTCCGCAGCAGTGCAGATCTGAACAGCAGTCATTGCAATGACTCCCACAGCCATAACAACCTTTAATAAATATTTCCATTTTTTCATAATATTTCCTCTTAATATATGTCTCTGTTTTCCGTCCGATGTACCGACAGGTTGATTCCTGAAACAAACTTGCGGCACACGATTATCAGAATCCGTCAAAAGAAGCTATGGTATCTGTGATATACTTCACATCCTCCATATCCAGATTATAAAACATCGGCAGTCTCAACAGACGTTCACTTTCCTTTGTAGTATAAACATCTTCCCCTGAAAATCTTCCAAATTTCTGTCCCGCAGGTGCAGAATGAAGAGGCACGTAATGAAATACGCTGCAGATTCCTTTTTCCCGAAGGTAAGCAATCAGCCGGGTTCTTACCTGTATATCACGCACCTTGATATAATACATATGGGCATTGTGGCTGCATTCCTCCGGCACATAAGGCTGTTCGATCTTACCTTCCTGTGCAAGATGAGCCAGATTTTTATGATAATAATTGTATATCTCCATTCTTTTGGCAAAAATCTGATCTCTTGCTTCCAGCTGTGCATAAAGATATGCTGCATTCAGTTCACTTGGAAGATAGGAAGAACCATAATCTATCCAGCGGTACTTGTCAACCTGTCCGCGGAAAAACTTACTTCTGTCAGTTCCCTTTTCTCTCAGGATCTCTGCCTTCTCCAGATATTCATCCCTGTTAAAAAGGATTGCACCGCCCTCTCCCATAGTATAGTTCTTTGTCTCATGGAAACTGTAACACCCAAAATCTCCAATGGTACCAAGAGCTTTTCCCTTATAACAGGCATCTACTCCCTGCGCAGCGTCTTCAACAACCTTCAGATTGTATTTTTTTGCAATCTCCATAATGGTATCCATCTCACAGGCAACCCCTGCATAGTGGACCGGGACGATCACTTTTGTTTTCTCAGTCACTGCCGCCTCGATCAGTTTCTCATCAATATTCATTGTATCCGGTCTGATATCAACAAATACAATCTTTGCTCCCTTTAACACAAAGGCATCTGCGGTTGAAACAAATGTATAGGACGGCATGATCACCTCATCACCGGGCTTAATGTCGCAAAGATGGGCTGCCATCTCCAGAGCATGGGTACAGGATGTGGTAAGCATTACATGATTTACATGAAATTTATCCATCATCCACCGAGAACATCTTTTCGTATATTCTCCATCCCCACAGAGCATTCCTCTCTGTACCGCATCACGTATGTAATCAAATTCCCTGCCTGTAAAAGCAGGTCTGTTAAAATCAATCATCTGTTTTCTTTTCCTTCTCGTATTCCGGTATCTTATTTCTGTAGGCAACTTCTCTTCCCTCCGGATCCCGGATACTCATCTCACTGAAAAATTTCTCAGTCTCCATCTCCAGCTGCCTGCGGTTTTCTGTTTCTATATAATACAATGCAAGATATGGATTCGGCCCATATTCTATCACATGTTCGCCTTCTTTATAAAAAATCCAGGGTTTTACAACGCATTTTTCTTTTGCAAGCTCACAGGCTGCCGTCTGATCTGCAATCTGAAGCTGTCGTCCCTGAAAATACAGTACAGCCCCATATTTTACCGGATGATAAATATCATGACGGTCAAACATCTCCTTTATCCGGTCTTTTTCATAAAGATAATCCAGCAGCAGTTCCTCTGTCTGAAATCCATAAACCATATCTGTCAGCTCATGTTCATATCCAAAGAAACGTCCTGCAATCTCACATACCTGAATGCCCCTGCCAGGTTTCCAGAAAAACTGCATGGATAATGCACCTTCCGTCTGTCCGGTATAGCGGATATAATTCTGCAGAATATCTGTGGCACTTTTTTCGACCTCCGCCAGGAAACGGGATGGATAAACATTTCGTGTGCTGAGCGGAAGCATTCCCTCTTCCATTTCCGTTTTCTCACGATCTGCAATACTGATCACATTGACTTTCCCATCCATTACCCATGTCATCATGTTAAACTCATAACCGTCATTGTATTCCTCAACCAGAATTTCCTGACAGTCCGTATATTCCGCTGTCTGCAGGGCTTTTTTTCTGACTTCATCTGAATGATGAATAATAAAGATTCCTCTTGAACCATATTTATCCAGAGGTTTACTGATCAGAGGATACTGCAGATTTGCAATACTCTGTTGTATTTCTTCTTCTGATCCCTGTTTCAGCAGTTCCACAGATATTTTCCGAAATCCCGGTGCCGGCAGTCCAAGCTTGTCCAGAACATCCCGGCATGCCGATTTATCCCTGTACCAGGAAAGCTGTTCCGGTTTCAGATAACAGGGCAGTCCTGCTTTGTCTGCAATTTTAACCATACACTCCAGGAGCAGATCTGAAAATGATGTGATGATCCCGTCCACACCTTCTTCCCTGCACATCAGGGCAATAGCATCTACATCTGTTACAGGAATGGTATAAGCCTTATCTGCATACGTTCTGGCAATACCATCTGCATATCCGTCGCACACAACAGTCTCATAACCTTTCTCTTTTGCTTTCTTTACCAGCTCTGTAAATTCTCCGAGCGTTCCCAGAATCAACACTTTATGTTTCATATCCGTTCCTCACATTCTCTGACAACCGAAGCCATATATTTCATATCCTCCACGCTGTAACGCTGATCGCAGGGCAACGGAAGAATATTGGCAGCCCAGGTATATTCCAGACTTTTTGTCTCAGAGTTCTCAATTATATTTTTCCAGTAAGTCGGCACAAATATCTTCTTTTCGGCAAGATATCTGCGAAGTTTCATTCCATCAGCGTGGAAATACGGATATGCAAAAGGTCCCTCCGGCACAGTCTGATTAAATATACTTTCCGATGGAAGCAGTTCTCCGAGAATCCGGTAGTTTTCTTCCCTTTTTTTCTTTGCTCTGTCATAATCCACAGCTTTCAGAAGATTCTGTGTAAGCTTTGACATCTGCCGAAGCTCCATCCCGTCATATTTTGCCGCATTTTCCAGCATATCTTTGTAGTAGGTTCCGGCATTATGCTCATAACGCCCCAGAATATGTTTCATACGCTCTGCAGAATAATCGACAGTCTTATTTTCTGTCAGGCTGGTATCTGTTGACAGATATGCGCCATCGCTGACACCCCAGAATTTTCTGCAGGAATACAGTGTATCTATCCCTTTTAATGGTTTCTGAAAAAATGCATGGGTATGGTCCACTATGATGTTTCCGTAAATCTTTTTATACTCTGATATCCGGGAATCAGACAGCTGACCATAGTAATTAACCAGATAAAGATATTCCCCTTCCGGAAGCTGTTCTTTCGGATACAGAACTTCCAGTTTCTCATTCAGATGATAAAATTCTGTCTCTATCTGATTTTCCTGACAGGTATGCACCACTGATCCACACAGAAAATACGGTAATAGGATTTTCCTGCACCTGCGGCTCTTCAAAAGCCACAGCAGTGCGGTTCTTCCAAGATTGACCCTGTACAGGTCAGGATAATATTCCTCTCCCGGCATCTCTTCCAGCTGAAAATATCCGCCAATTTCCTTCATTATTCGTCCGTATCCTCCCGACGTATTACATAATGGGGCATTTTTTTTGCCTCATTAAGAATATTCATTAAATAGATTCCCATAATTCCGATCGATAACAAAATCAGTCCAAAAAACGCCAGCATAACCAGCATCAGCGAAGTCCAGCCCTGCACAGATATGCCCAGTGTAAAATATCTTACCAGATAACAGACCGACAGAACTACACTTATCAGGAAACTGACAATTCCGATATTTCTCACCAGCAGAAGGGGAAATGCAGTATGTGTCGTGATATCATAAATCAGATCTTTCAGCAGTCTCTTAAAGGAATAACCGCTTTTTCCGTAAGCTCTGTCTGCATGCTGAACCGGAACATTAATAATACGGTTAGAACTCCTGATCAGAAGGTTTCCAATCTGTGGAAGATATGTATTTGTTTTTACCATGGCATCCACAAGGAATCTGCGGATCAGCCTGTAACTGGTGATCTGAAGATCCGGATCTTTTCCCAGCATCTTTGAAGTTGCCCATACAGAAAATTTCGTTCCCAGTTTGCGTATCGGACCATGCTTTCTTCCTTCATAGCTTGCAATGATAACATCCACATCCGGTCTCTCCTGCATGGTTCTGACCATCTTCGGAAGTTCCTCCGGCTGATGCTGAAGGTCATCATCCATTGTTACCACAAACTCTCCTTTTACATGTGCAAATCCGCACAGAAGTGCCGGATGCTGTCCGAAGTTACGGGCCATCTGTATGATCCGTACCCTGTGATCCTTTTCTCTGAGTTCCGTCATGATCTCATAAGATCTGTCCTTTGATCCGTCATCTACCAGGATCAGTTCAAAGTCTTCTTTAAGAGTTTCCCGGAATACTTTCTCCAAACGGGTATATAGTTCTCCCAGTGTATGTTCAGAATTATATACAGGAACAACCACTGAATATAAGCTCATATGCTTTTCCTTTCTCTTTTCATCTTTTTGCAATCATTTTTATCATATCATTTTCAACATTTCTTTTCAAGATTCCTGCTGCACAAACCTTGACTTCCCTGCTTTTTTATGTAAAATAGTTACTGTCCGACAGCTTTCAGGCTAGAGCGTGTCTGAAAAAGGCTTTCTGCAAGATGTGCGTCACAATTTGCGGGAATGATTTTTCAGACACGCTCTATTGGACAAAATCCGTAAAATACCATTATCGCCCGGAGGTATTATGTCAAAACTCAAAGACTACATACAACTTCATCTGAATATCCTGCTGTTTTCACTGACAAGTGTTTTTTCCAAAGCTGCATCTGTTCAGTATAATAAACATGGTCTCAGCAGTCCTCTGCTTTACCTGTTCCTGTTCCTGATGGTAGCCAACTGCGGAATCTACGCCATCACCTGGCAGCAGGTCATCAAGAAATTCTCTTTGTCTACTGCCTATGCCAATAAAAGTGTTTATCTTCTGTGGTCGCAGATATGGGCAGTGCTGATCTTTCATGAAAATCTTTCCATTCAGAATATCATAGGTATTCTGGTGGTTTTATTTGGAGTATGGACGGTGCAGAGATATGAATAGAACATTTATTTTAATCATGTTGAGCGGAACATTTTTTTCCGCTGTTTCACAGATACTTCTGAAACAGAGCGCAAATATCAAATACGAAAACCGAATCAGGGAATATCTCAATTTCCGGGTGATTCTCTCATACACCATATATATGCTGATCCTCCTCCTCAATACATGGTGTTATACAAAAGTAGATATGCGCTATGGTCCTGTCATTGATACTGCCGCCTATGTGTTTGTCCTGCTTCTCTCTCATTTCATTCTGAAGGAAAAAATCACGAAAGGAAAAATCATGGGAAACCTGATCATCATTGCAGGTATCCTGATCTATACGCTTTAATTACGGCAATTTCATAAAAAGATCCCGAAGCTGTTGCAGAATTTCCATCAGTGCCACAGCTGCAGGATCTTTTTATATGTTTCAATATTTTTTACCGCTTTTTATATTGTCTGGTACACACTCCATTTCCATCAAACACAGATACAATCCTGTTGGAACTGGTCAGTGTAATGTTCTCGGCACGCGTACCGGAAAGTGCGGAACTGCCTTTGTAAAAATAGTATTTTTTACCATTCAGTGTCAGCCATCCCTTATACGCTTTTCCGTTTTTCCGGAAATAATAGGTGTGCTCCCCACTTTTTTCCCTGACTTTGTACATTCCATTCTCGCAACGTACACCGTCGCTTCCAAAATAGTAGATATCGCCGGTAGATCTGGTCACGCGGCGGTTTTTAAACATATATCCGGATTTTGTATGGAACCAGTAACATTTCCCGTCTACTTTCTTCATTCCCATCAGAGCATAACCATCAGAACTGATATAATAGGTCTTTCCATTTACAGTTACCCACTGATCTGACACACGTTCGCCATTTTCATTGACATAATAGTATTTTCCATTTTCCTGATGAAGTCCTGTCTGTTCCTGGCTTCCATCGTTGCTGCCTGTATCGGGTTTCATTGCCGGAACATAGGAATGCAGAGATTTCCATCTCGGCGTAATTTTCTTTGTATAGTCCACATAGCCAAAATCCATATCAACATCATTGCCTGCAGGAATTCCTGCTACCAGTCCGCTGGTACTATTCAGTCCGCTTTCCCGGTTACCGTCTGTGGACTGCCATATTGTATAATTGTACCGTTCCTTATCAGGTGCCTGAATCGTGTCCCCATATCTTGCGATCCATACATCCACTCCTGATAATAAGGACCAGTCTATGTAATTATCATACCAGTTGGTATTGCAGTAAACCATTGGATAATATCCGGCCCTGCGCACTTCATTGCAGAAGGTCAGTGCCATCTCTGAGACTGTTTTTGCAGAAAGCTTACTTGCTTTTGCATACTCCAGATCATATACGACCGGATAGGAAACCTTGTAACCCTGCATTTTGCTGATGGCAAGCTGTGCTTCCTTTAATGCGGTAGTTGTCGATAAGGCTGTACTGTACACATAGGTGCCTGTGGGTACTCCGGCAAGTTCTGCATTTGTCATATTCTCATCATAGGTATAATCTTCGTGAGTCAGGCCATAGGAGATCCGGACAAACGCAAAATCTATATCAGACCTCTTTACCTGTTTCCAGTCAATATTGCCCTGCCATTCAGAGACATCCATGCCTCTGGTTATCGCACCCGGAATGATTTCACCACTTCCGTTATAGCAGACACCGTTGATCTTTTTCCATGCTTTGGAGTTCACTTTTTTTCTTGATGACTCTGTACCGGAAGTTCTTGCAGAATAAATAAATTCCTCCTCAGCCACTGTATCACGTCTGTCATAATGCGGATTTGCAAAAACAGAGCTTACAGGCTGCGCTACAGCTATCGCAGCTGCCAGACAACCAACAATAAGCCTTTTTCTGATTTTTAAAAAATCTCTTTTCATCTTTCTACTCCTGTCTTCTAATAAACGTCCATTTTATTACAATACTATTAACATATTATACACACTATATTACATTTTCGCAAGATAATCCCTGATATATACCCAAAAACGGCTGCACATTTCTTGCTCTGTGCAGCCGTTTTGCATATTTCGTTTCTATAAGCAATTATGTTTATTTATCCTGGCAGAAATATCCGGATCAGACAGCCGGATCTGTAGGATCAAAATTAGCAGCTCCTCTTAACGGAGTCAGTGCTTTCTTTCCAAGAGGTCCTTTCATTGCATCATCTGCTTTATATTTACCATCAATAATACTGATCGGTGCGCCATTACAGTTCTCATAAACCCACTTCGCATCTGCCACACAGGTTCTGATACATCCATGTGATGCGGGAGATCCAAGCTTATTGTACTCTACTGCCGGAAGATTATATGAGTTTGCCTGGCCGCAGGCTACAGAATGAACAAAGATTCCTCCCTGTCCGGCACCGTCTACATGAGTTCCATACTGTCCCCAGGATGGTCCCATAAGAGGCTGCCACCTCAGGCTTCTGCTCAGTGTAAAGTTACCGGTCGGAGTTGGTGTTCCTGCTAAACCTACAGATACCCTGATCGTCTTAACAGGAATTGTTCTGGCTGAATCAGCATAAACAGTCATAACTCCGTTTACTCTGTCCACCTGAACAGAATACGGTCCTCTGTATCTGTTTGTCAGATCAGTGATACGGTATCCGTTACGGTCAAAGTAATACAGAATTCCATTAACTCTCATACTCTTATTTCTTGCAAATCCGTTTCCTGACGGATCGATATATCTCACCAGGTTTTTAGCATTACTTACAATTACCCATCCTCTTGTATATTTACCGTTTGCATCCAGATAACCGTTTACTCCATTCTTTTTCATAAACTGATTTGTCTGAACCACACATTCTTTAAGATAATAGTAATTGCCGCTGTATTTTCTCCATCCGCTCTTATACAGGCTTCCCTTAGAGGATGCGATATACCATTTCTTTTTATAGCGCACCATTGTGCTCTTATATACTTTACCTTTGTGTTCTGCGGATGTAGATGATTCAAATATATATTTCTTTCCATCGATTTCTGTCAAACCGCTTGCAAGCTTTCCTGATGGTTTAAAATAATAACCTGCGGAAGTCCACTTATCCGTATAATGATTTCCCTTGGAATCAAAATACAGCCAGCCAAGGAATTTGCCACTGGTGCTGACAAGTTTCTGCCAGCCATGTTTCTCAACAACACGACCCGGAGTACTTCCAAAGTAATAGTAATGATCGCCTGCTTTTGCCCATCTCTTTGTCCAGGTTGCCCGCTTTCCGTTTGAGCCAAAATAATATCTGAAATTGCCGTATTTTACAAGTTTATTTCTATAAATCTGGCCGTTACTGTCGGTACAGTAATATGCACCATTCTGAGCCTTCTTCATCACTGATTTCAGAACATATCCATTGGCATCCAGCAAGTAATCTCCGGTTCCTTTCTCCGGGATAGCTGTGGCAACTACGCCACGCTTATAATATTTACCGATGTCTGCCGGAATATTTCCCTTTTTAAAATACAGCCAGCGCTCTCCCTTAGTGGTATCTGAACGAAGCCATCCATTGTGGAACATTTTTCCGGGAATGTCGCTGCTTGCAGGATCAAAATAATACAGGTTTGATTCGCCGTTAACTGTGAGGGTGATCTCTCCTGTCTGTGGCTTACCTTCAGAATCAAGGCAGTAATAATCCTCATTGATCTTGAAATATCCGGTATATGTACCTGCTGCTTTTGCTTTCGCTTCAAGCTGTGCAATTGTCTCCAGATTACCATTCTCATCGTAGTACTGGAAATATGTTCCTGTCCATTTCCATACACTCTTCTCCTGCTGGCCTACTGTAGATGTATATGGAGTTATCGCTTCTCCTTCACATCCGGTATAAACAACAGCCTCATCTGCAGTTGTAAAATAGGACTGATTTGCCTGGGCTTCTGTTTCTTCCCCTGTGGCATCTTCTCCTGCTGACTGAGCTGCATCTGATGTCGGTTCTTCATCAGCTGAAGATTTTTCTTTTACCTCAGCCTGTCCAGTTACAAGGATTCCCTCTTCATCAAACAGATAATATCCTGTATGGGTTTCCCCTTTATACTCTGTGCTGATCTTTACAATTCCGTCTGCCACTGTATAAAATTCTTCATTTGTTACAGACACTGTATCCGTTGCTGCTGGTGTTTCCATTGCTGTAACCTCTGCTGTCACAGCTGTTGTATCTGTTTCAGCCACTGCTGTTTCAGATGATTCTGTCTGATCTCCTGAGAATCCGTCAGTCTCAGACAGCATCTCCTCATCGGGTAGTGCTGCTGTTGCTGCTTTCTGATCATCTGTATTTGCTGTATCCTGATTTTTTGCAGGTTTGCGCAGTTTAAAGCCATTCTCTGTGCTTACCCAGTCCTCAGCTTTCACTACAGCGGCTCCAACGGCATCCGTAGCATCTGCTGTTGACGGCGTCTCGTCCGGCAATGCAGCAGCCGTATCCGTTCCCGCTGTAAATGCGTCGTCTGTCTGTTCCTGTGATGGTACTGCTGTCCCATCATCTCCATCTGAAAAAGCGTCTGCTTCTGTTTCAGAAGTTTCTTCTGTAACATTTACTTCTTCTGCATCTGTCTGTGTGGCAACAGCCGGAGCTGTATCAGGTGAAGTAAATGCAGCAGCACCTGCTTCACTGACAGTTGCCATTGTCATAATAAGACTCAATGTAACCGCAACTAATCTTCTTTTCACAATAAGTTCCTCCTCTTTTATTCATGTTACTTTATGGTTACTGTTCACTCTGTTTGTGCACAGCAGCTTTCTACTCGCCAAGGCCGCTATCAATAGCAGCAACAAGATGATCCAGGGCTTCCTGTTCATCAACACCTTCACAGGTAAGTTCTATCTCATTTCCGCATTTTACGCATGCACCAAGTACACTCAGTACACTCTTTGCATTTGCCATGCCCCCATCGTAGACAAATGTTATCTGTGACTGGTATTTCATTGCCTCATTGCACAAAATCCCCGCAGGTCTCAGATGAAGACCTGTGGGATTTTTAACTGTCACTTTTTTACTGACCATTTCACTGTTCCTCTTATATTGTTACTACCCCTTCTGTAAGTGGAGAATTCTTTTATTCCTTGTTTTCCTTACTGTCATCAACAGCAGTCCCTGATGAAATCACTACTTCCGTAGTCACATCTTCCACTGTCTCATAACCATCCGGCAAGACTATCTCAACCGGGACTTCATAACTTCCTTCTTTTTTGCCATCCAGATCTATAGATGCCTTAATGTCTTTGTCATTATTCAGATCATCCAGATCTTTGTTATCTGATTTGATTCTCACTTCTATCTGCGCAGTCTCAAATGTTACCTGCAGATCTTTCGGTTTATTCTTAACCTCTATATTCTTAGTCGGAAATTCAAACTCTCTGCTTCCGGCCGGAAGAATACTTACAGTCACCCATACATCTTCACTGGAGTCACTGGTAAGTTTCACATTGTCCGGCAGAAGATTCGTAAGACTGATTTTTTTCTCCACATCTTCGGATTCACCGGAAATATCAATACTGTCTTCCGGTATAGTGATCACATTATTATTATCCGCAAGACTTTCAAGACCTTCTGCACTGCCTGCTACACTGATCGTATCCGGCACTGTTCTCACAGCCCCAACCTGATATCCTTCAGCCGGTGTCCCTACATAATCTGCAGATATCTGCACTCCCTGACGGATTTTCCATAATTTTGCAGTCACTGTTACTTTTGCATTATTCTCAATCCGCAATGAATTCATTTCAGAATCGGTAAGTACCTCCTGATTCTTATCAATGATCGTAAGGTTTACATCCTGTGTAAAATCCTCTGTATTCCCATCCAGTTCAATGGAAGCATTTACCTTATCTATTTTATTGATCAGCGTCTTCGGGCCTGTAATCCTTACTTTCTCCGGACTGGCAGTCAGACTTCCTACTTCATAATCTTTGCCCGGTTTCGTATCACCTCTGCTGACATTTACCACAAACTCCTGTGTCTCTTTTTCATCAAGATTTACACTGAGATTCTGAGGAGTAACTTTGATATCACTGGGAGATACCCCCGGTACAGAACAGGTAACGGTAATAGGAACCATAACCGGATTTGTATCCAGGCTTACCGCCTGCTGAAGATCAGCTACCGCAGAGATGTCTGTGACTTTGATCTTGTCTCTGATCTTCTTGGTTGCAGTGATCGCAACTTTTATGGAATCCTGGTTCTGTTCCGGCATACACATCTTACCGATGGTATCTGAAGATTCCACATATTCCTTGTTGATCAGTTCCACATCATTGAGCGTATAGTAATTGGTTCCTGTCGGATTATCTATGTTTACAACGATCAGCCATAGCACAACAGCTATTGCGACAGACATGATTTTCAGAGGTATATTATCTGTTATTTTTCGCTTCTTCATGCTTCACTCTTCCTTTCAGTAAATGGCGAAGTTTGCTGTTGTCTACAACCTGCTTATTCTGCGCTCTGACCAGGATTTCTCTGAGTTTTGCACTGTTTACACTTCTGGTCAGCTTTCCTCCCTGCGCTACAGATACCTGACCGGTTTCCTCTGATACAATGATCGTAACAGAATCTGTCTGCTCACTGATCCCCACACCTGCCCTGTGCCGCGTTCCAAGCTGTTTGCTCAGTTCCATATTATCAGACAGTGGAAGATAGCATGTTGCAGCCACAATCCTGTTCTCTCTTACAATAACAGCTCCGTCATGAAGTGGTGTGTTATGTTCAAATATATTGATCAGAAGCTGACTGGTAAGGATTGCATCCAGATTAATACCTGTTCTTATATAATCGGTCAGCAGCTCATTCTGCTCAATTACGATCAGTGCTCCGGTCTTAACTTCTCCCATATCAAAACATGCTTTGACCAGCTCACTGATGGTTTTATCCGTAAATCTTTCCTTCACCTCTTTACCTGCATCAAAAGGTATCAGTGAAGCCATGATTCGCTTTTGTCCAAGCTGTTCCAGAACTTTTCTGAGCTCCGGCTGAAAAATAACGATCACACCTACGATCAGTGTACTTGCCAGATTTGAAAAAATCCACAGAATCGTATTCATCCTGAAAATATACGCGATCAGAATGAAGAGGAGAACGACCAGTATTCCTTTCAGAAGTGTATATGCATGAGTATATTTGATCCATACCATGAACTGATATACAAAAAAAGCGATCAGTGCAATCTGTATGATATCTATAATCCCAATCTTAGGAAATGCCAGTCTTGATAATGTTTCTATCAAATTTCCTGAAAAATCCTGCATATGGCTCTCCTTTCCTTATCATTTTTATATATCTTATCGTTGAAAATGTTTTCAGTGGATTTTGTGTTACTGTTCACTCCGTTCACAGTAACGTAGCCAAAATTCATTCCAGATTGCCTGCGGCAATGGAATTTTGGCTCGTATGTCTCATCGTTACCGGAAACTGCTTTTTACAGATTTTTTAATGATTCTTCCAGTTTCTTCTCAAAATCCACGCTGTCAATATCTTTCTTTCTCTCTACAGGTGCTGCAGCCTCATCTGTCGTCACTGCTTTCTCATCACCATGAAAAATAGGATTCGCATAAGAAACAACGTTATCCTGTGCCGGTCTTTCATCCTTTGCAGAACTTCCGTTAATCTTCTTTATACTTCTTTCAGATGTTGTGACACAGGCTTTCGGCACTGCTTTTACATAATAATAATATTCATCATCCTCATATTCCAGTCTCTCGGTACGGGTATAGTCACCACCAAATACAAAGAATTCAAGAAGTAATCCTATCACCACAGAGATCACTGTATAAATGATCAGCGTAACAACATCAATATCCAGTCTAAAATAAAATCCACCTGCAATAATCATCAGAACATACACAACTCCACCTGCAATAATGGCAATTCTCCATGCATAGTCAAAAGAGCGGGTACGTATCAGATTCACCAGCAGAATCACTGCGATAAAGGCAATCACTGTGATCCACATTCCCCAGTTCTGCACGATTCCATCTGTCAGAAGTTTTAATTTGTCAGCTATGGCAACATCCGGGTTTTCCAGAAGTTTATGCTGTACACGTATAAAACGGATAAAATAGTAAATAATCACTCCGCAGCCTGCAGGAAGTGCAGAAAACGCATTGCACAAAAGTCCGCTTCCGATAGGAAGAAGCGTCGGAACACTGAACCCAAAGGAAAGCGGTGTAAATACAAGTACTAAATTATTGTCTGAACTGAATCTCAGGAAGAGAATTGCCATAAACAGGATCAGCACAAGCATAAAACCTGCAACTTCTATCCCCAGTGCATAACCATGTGCGACCATCAGGGCAAATCCTACAAAAATCATTACACCTGAAGGAAGAATGGAACAGATCAGTGCAAGGATCAGAACAATAAATATATTATCGATCTGCTTCATATATCCCATATTGGTATTGATCCATATGAAATAAACCATTGCCAGAACGAAACGTAAGACAGGCAGGATATAAATCTCATACTGGCTGTATAAATTCTTTATTCGCTGTTTTAATTCGAGTAATGCTGTCATTTTTTATATCCTCCTGTAACTCCTCTGGCTGAAGATTTTTTATCTTCGCGACCGTAGATTTTACTTAATTGTGTAAGTTCTTCATAATAATTTTTCACACTTTTCTTTGCTTTGTGGTATTTCACCGTATATTGGATATATGTCAGGACAGAAAACAGTACCAGCACTGCCACATACCCCAGAATAACTTCCACGCCCAGTGAAACAAGGTTCATCTTATGAACATTATCTATCAGATATTCAGCAAAATATGCTGCGATACCGGCCAGAATCAGGCAATACCCAATCGTAACAAGGAAAAAATTCTTAATCATGGCAAGTCCGATATAATCACTACGGTAGTACCTGCTGACCGGAAGATATTTCTTTCCTTCCCCCTGTTCATACATGGCAAGTTTATTCATGATTTTTATCTTCTCTTCATTTAACATAAATTACTCCTTACTGTATGCTTTTCCTTTTGCTATAATCCGCTATTACTGTTCACTCTGTTCTCAGCAACAACCTGATATCATTCATATAATCATACAGATTAATTGTAACATATATCATTATGTATGAAAAGTGTTTTTTCTTATCTCCTGCCTATGCAAACCGTAAGAAAATAAACATTTCCGGCACCTTTTCTCTTCAGGCATCCGGCCATTGCATCGATCGTACTTCCTGTTGTATACACATCATCTATCACCAGGATATTCTTTCCCCTGACATCTCCGGTCACGCAGAACGCTTTTTCCAGGTTTTTTCTTCTCTGCAAAGCATTCAGTTTTTTCTGCGACTTTGTCTTTAAAACTTTCTGCACAATATTGACATCTGTGGAAATCCCGGTATAATGACCGAGTTTCTCCGCCAGATATGCAGCCTGATTAAAACCTCTCTGCCGCTCCTTCGACCTGTGTACCGGAACCGGCACGATCAGATCCGGCTTCCATTCCCGCAATTCTTTCTGTGCATATCGATACATTGCTCTGGCATAAAAATCACCGTATTCTCTGCATCCATAGTACTTATATCTGGTAACAGATCTTCTCATTATGCCATCATAAACAAAAATCCCTCTTCCCTGTTCATACATATGCCTGTGTTTCTGACAGTCTCTGCAGTATTCCCCTGTTTCTATGGGTTTTCCACATTTATAACATCTGGGATGACCAATCGGACGAAGTTCTTTCTCGCATTCCGGACAGATCATCCTTCGCTGATCTGCCAGTATTTTCTGACAGACCGGACAGCATCTCGGGTAAAAAATATCAGCAACTATGTTCAGAAACCGTTTCATTTCCATTTCCTTCCACTATTTTACTCTTTGTTTTGCTATCCTCTGTATTTCTGTTTTTCTCATATTATCGGAATAAATTTTTTCTCTGTTATTATTCAGTCATCAGATCACAGTCTGCAATATCATTCTTCACCATCTGTATTATTATCCCCTGTAGTCTCACTCAGTTCTCTGATCCGTTCATCCAGTGCACTGTATCTCTTCTGCTGTTTTTCATTGCGTATCATCTCTGCAAAGGTCTCCTCGTTTCCCACAACCGTCACACATTTTCTTGCTCTGGTAACTGCGGTATAAAGAAGGTTCCTGTTTAAAAGCATCTGTGGTCCGGAAAGCAATGGAAGTATGACTGCCGGATACTCAGATCCCTGAGACTTGTGGATTGTAATAGCATATGCAAGTTCCAGTTCCTCCAGCTGTTTGAACGAGTACATTGCAAAACGTCCATCCTCAAATTCCACTTCTGCTGTCTCAGCAAATTCATTGATTTCCCTGAGGATTCCGGTGTCTCCGTTAAATACTCCCACGCCTTTCTCAATGACAACCCCATATCGTCCCCGGATTTCCCATTCCATCTGATAATTATTTCTGATCTGCATGACCTTGTCCCCTGTGCGGAACAGCCGGTCTCCAACTGCCCTCTCGGATTTCCCGTCTTCCGGCGGATTCAGGTATCTCTGCAGGATCTGATTCAGCCGCTCTACTCCCAGAAGTCCCTTTCTCATAGGTGTCAGTACCTGTATCTCAAAGGGTTTGGCATCTACATAGCGCGGCAGTTTCTCCTGGATCAGCGCGATCACTACTCTTATAATGATATCTGCATCATATCTCTTCAGAAAAAAGAAATCCCTGCTCTTATTATTGATCTGAACCTGTTCTCCCTTATTTATCTTATGAGCATTTACAACAATATCACTCTCTGATGCCTGTCTGAATATCTTAGTCAGTTCCACTACAGGGAAACATCTGCTTCGGATAATATCTCTCAGCACATTGCCCGGGCCTACACTCGGAAGCTGATTCTCATCCCCCACAAGGATCAGTCTGGTTCCTGCTACCACTGCAAGAAGAAGAGAATGCATCAGATGGATATCCACCATAGACATTTCATCAATAATGATCACATCTGCCTCCAGCGGATTCTGTGCATTCCTCTCGAATTTAGCTGAATGCCCGTCCCTCTCTTCCTCCGGCATTCCATTCAGTTCCAGCAGACGGTGAATTGTCTGCGCCTCATATCCGGTAGTCTCTGTCATTCTCTTTGCAGCACGTCCGGTAGGTGCAGCCAGCCGAATCTCTGCACCTTCTCCCTCAAAAAAGCGGATGATCGCATTGATCGTTGTCGTTTTACCTGTACCGGGGCCTCCTGTAAGAATAAAGAGTCCATGATCCGCTGCTTCAGTGATTGCTCTCTTCTGCATTTCATCCAGAACAGTTCCTGTCTCTTTCTCGATCAGCTCAATTCTGTGCCTGACAAGCTCTTTATCCTCAGGACACACAATATTCAGTTCATTAAGCATCCTGGCAGTGTTCAGTTCCAGATAATAATACTGTGCCGGATAAACGATAGTTTCTCCGCTTTTTTCTTTCAGCACCAGCTTCCTGTCAATAACCATATCCATAAGGTGTTTCTCCATATAAGATTCATCCACTCCCAGAAGTCTGGCACATCTTGTAAATAACTGTTCCCTCGGAAGATAAGTATGTCCTTCTCCCGAAGCCTGCAGAAGAGTATACAGCATTCCGCTGCGGATTCTGTAATCTGAGTCTGCGTGAATACCGACTCTGGCAGCAATCTCATCAGCAATCTTAAATCCCACACCGGAAATATCTTCCGCAAGTCTGTAAGGATTCTCCTGAAGGATCGTATAGACAGATTCCTTATATTTCTGATAAATCTTTGCGCCCAGGTTCAGGGAAATCCCATATTTCTGCAGAAAGATCATTACTTTTCGCATCTCTGCCTTCTCACTTACCTGCGCAGCGATCTCCCGGGCTTTTTTCTCACTGATCCCCTTTACCTCTGCAAGCCGCTCCGGCTCTTCTTCTACGATACGGAGTGTATCATCTCCAAACTTCCGCACGATCCTGGCAGCCAGTGCAGCACCGATTCCCCTGATGGCGCCCGAACCCAGATAACGTTCTATTCCATATGTATCCTCCGGCATCTTCTCTGTAAAAGAACTGATCTGAAACTGTTTGCCATATACCGGATGATGGATATATACTCCGGTTGCTTCAATAGATGCCCCCTGTGTGATCGCAGGGAAACTTCCCACGCAGGTCAGCTCTTCCTCTTTTTTTGTACCTTTCAGTACCATAACTGTATATCCGTTATCTTCATTTCTGAAAATAACATGATCTATGTATCCTGTGACAGTTTCACTCATGTGCTTTTCTCCACACCTCCTGCTTCTTTGATCCTCTGACAACGCAAAAAGGCACTGCACTGTGCAGTACCTCCTGCTTTATCCGTCAAAACGTGCCATTACCTCTGCATACTTACCGGTTCCCACTGCGACCACGCTCATTGCATCCTGCACAGTCAGTGTACTTACTCCGGTTCTCTGCTCGATCAGTGTATCCATCCCATGAAGAAGGGCACCGCCGCCTGTAAGTACGATTCCTCTGTCTACAATATCCGCAGCCAGTTCCGGCGGTGTCTTTTCCAGAATTCCATGAACAGTCTCCACAATCTGGCTTGTAGCATCCTTTAACGCCACACGTATTTCTTCTGAGGTAAGTGTCACTGTCTTCGGCAGACCGGTGATCACATTTCTCCCCTTTACTTCCATTGTTCTCGGATTTGATTCCTCTATAGCCGTACCAATCTGAATTTTGATCTTCTCTGCCATATCTTCTCCGATAAAAAGTCCATGATTCTTTCTCACATAGTTCAGTATAGCCTGATTAAAAGTGTCCCCTGCAACTTTCACAGAAGCGGAAACCACAACCCCCGCAAGAGAGATAACCGCAACATCCGAAGTTCCGGCTCCAATGTCTACGACCAGATTTCCAAAGGGCTTGGTCACATCCACACCGGCTCCGATTGCCGCAGCTATAGGTTCCTCCACCATATAGACATCTCTGGCACCAGCCTGATAGGTTGCTTCCTCCACTGCCTTTTTCTCAATCTCTGTAATTCCACTGGGAACACAGATACTGATCCTGGGCTTGCGGAAAGCTCTTCTTCCTATTGCTCTGGATATAAAGTATTTCAACATCTTCTCTGTAACTGTATAATCAACGATCACGCCCTGTCTGATGGGACGGATGATCTCCATATCTGAAGTAATGCGCCCTTCCATCAGACGGGCTTCTTCACCGATCGCACGTATCTTCTCTGTATTTTTATCATAAACTACGATCGAAGGCTCATTTAGCACAAGCCCCTTTCCTGTAGAATAAGCCAGACTGTTCCTGGTTCCCAGGTCAATTCCAATATCACTTGTCGGCATGGAAATCCCCTTTCTGTTCTTACGTTCTCCTCATCCCCTTCAACTGATCATTACTTTTTACAGTCTCTACCGGGGACTTATCCGGTTTAGTTATAACAACTCCATAAAATAATGCGATCAAAACAGTCCAACAGGGCTTCACATCCTGATAAGCCGGATCAAAATATATTATTTACGAGAATTGCTATAAATAATCTCTTCTATTATATACAACTTCCATTTAAAAAGAAAGTCCTGCAATATGATTTCAAGATTATTTCAGATATTTCTTTACATATTTTCCGGTATAGGAAACCGGTGACTGTGCCACCTCCTCAGGAGTTCCCTGAGCAACTACGGTACCTCCTTTGTCTCCACCCTCCGGTCCGATATCAATGATATAATCTGCGGTCTTAATCACATCCAGATTATGCTCGATCACAACTACTGTATTACCGCCCTCCGATAATCGTTTCAGAATCTCCACCAGCTTATGCACATCCGCAAAATGCAGACCTGTGGTAGGCTCATCCAGAATGTAGATAGTCTTACCTGTGCTGCGCTTGCTCAGCTCTGTGGCAAGCTTGATCCTCTGTGCCTCTCCTCCGGAAAGCTCTGTGGACGGCTGTCCCAGCCGGATATAGGAAAGTCCTACATCATAAAGAGTCTGTATCTTTCTTTTAATAGAAGGAACATTCTCAAAAAAAGTCAGTGCTTCCTCCACCGTCATATTCAGCACATCGTAAATATTCTTATCCTTATACTTTACTTCCAGGGTTTCTCTGTTATATCTCTTACCTTTGCAGACCTCGCATGGTACATATACGTCCGGAAGGAAATGCATCTCAATTTTGATAATACCGTCACCGCTGCATGCCTCACATCTTCCGCCCTTTACATTAAAACTGAATCGTCCTTTCTTATATCCTTTTGCCTTGGCATCTGCTGTTGCTGCAAAAAGATCTCTGATCTGGTCAAATACCCCGGTATAAGTCGCAGGATTGGAACGTGGAGTACGGCCAATAGGTGACTGGTCAATATTGATAACCTTATCCAGTTGGTCTGTTCCCAGAATATCCTTATGTTTTCCCGGAATCACTCTTGCCCGGTTCAGATCTCTTGCCAGGCGTTTATAAAGAATCTCATTGATCAGAGAGCTCTTACCTGAGCCCGAAACTCCTGTGATACAGGTCATGATCCCAAGAGGTATCTTCACATCGATATTCTTGAGATTATTCTCTGCCGCCCCCTTGACAGTAAGAAAACCGGTTGGCTTCCGTCTCTCCAAAGGTACCGGGATTTTTAATTTTCCGCTCAGATAAGCTCCTGTGATGGAATCCTCGTTCTTCATCAGATCCTCTGCAGTTCCCATGGCAACCAGTTGTCCGCCATGCTCCCCTGCACCGGGACCTATATCTACAATACAGTCTGCGGCACGCATGGTATCTTCATCATGCTCCACAACGATCAGGCTGTTTCCAAGATCACGCAGTTTCATCAGAGAACCAAGAAGTCTGTCATTATCCCTCTGGTGAAGCCCGATACTAGGTTCATCCAGAATATAGGCAACTCCTACCAGCCCGGAACCAATCTGGGTAGCCAGACGGATTCTCTGCGCCTCGCCGCCGGAAAGAGTTCCTGTCGCACGTCCCAATGAAAGATAATCCAGTCCTACATCTGACAGGAAACTTACCCTTGCCCTGATTTCCTTCAGAATCTGTCTGCCGATAAGCTGCTGCTGCTCGGA
The DNA here is from genome assembly GCF_020593505.1 of Blautia sp. DFI.3.45. Classification (NCBI taxonomy): domain Bacteria; kingdom Bacillati; phylum Bacillota; class Clostridia; order Lachnospirales; family Lachnospiraceae; genus Blautia; species Blautia sp. DFI.3.45. The sequence goes on along the minus strand of NZ_JAJDMI010000006.1, from coordinate 61,356 downwards.
GAGCTGCATATCCGCCAGAAAGGCTTTCAGCTTCTCTATGGAAAGATTGGTGACCTCATAAATATTCTTATCCGCCACAGTCACAGCCAGTGATTCCTTCTTCAGTCTCTGACCTTTACAGGTTTTACATGGAGTAATGCGCATGAAAGATTCATACTCCTGCTTCATGGCATCAGAGCCTGTCTCTCTGTAACGCTGCTCCACATTTCGGATCAGCCCCGGAAACGCCACATCGTAAACGCCCTCTCCGCGCTGCCCTTTATAGTAAACCTTTACAGAATGTCCATTAGTTCCGTTGATCAGAATGTCCTGTATCTTCTCTGGATACTCCTCAAAAGGTGTTGCCAGGCTGAAATCATATTCTCTGGCAAGAGCATCCAGGATTGCCCTGGAAAAGCTTCCCTCATTTGTGCAGGACTGCCACCCTGTGACCACAATGGCACCATCCAGGATACTCAGAGATCTATCCGGGATCATCAGGTCAATATCAAATTCCATTTTATACCCAAGTCCCAGACAATCCGGGCAGGCACCAAAAGGATTATTGAAAGAAAAGCTTCTCGGTTCAATCTCATCCACACTGATACCGCAGTCAGGACAGGAGAAACTCTGGCTGAAATTGTGGATATTTCCATCCATAGTATCTACCATCAGAAGGCCCTCTGCCAGATCCAGCACTGTCTCAATGGAATCTGAGAGTCTCTTCTCAATCCCGGGCTTCACGATCAGACGGTCTACCACAATCTCTATATTATGCTTGATATTCTTGTCCAGACTGATCTCCTCGGAAAGCTCATACAGGTTTCCGTCAATCTGCACACGTACATATCCGCTTCGCTTTGCCTGCTCCAGAAGCTTTGCATGAGTTCCCTTGCGCCCCCGCACAACAGGCGCCAGAAGCTGGATCTTCGTTCTCTCCGGAAAAGACATGATACTGTCTACCATCTGGTCAACTGTCTGCTTCTTAATCTCTCTTCCGCACTTCGGACAATGAGGGATTCCCACTCTGGCATACAGAAGTCGGAAATAATCATAGATTTCTGTCACTGTTCCTACTGTGGAACGGGGATTGCGGTTGGTAGATTTCTGATCAATGGAAATGGCCGGCGGCAGACCTTCGATGTTCTCCACATCCGGCTTCTCCATCTGTCCCAGGAACTGTCTTGCATAGGAAGAGAGAGATTCCATATAACGGCGCTGTCCCTCTGCATAGATGGTATCAAAAGCCAGTGAAGATTTACCGGAGCCACTCAGTCCTGTAAATACCACAAACTTGTCTCTGGGAATATCCACACTTAAATTCTTAAGATTATTAACATTGGCACCTCTGATCCTGATAAAGTGCTTCTTCGTTGTATCTGCTGCCATTGTGGGCCTCCTGTTTCTCATTTATAAATAATAACTGTTTCTTACCTTGACAGTTACACCTTTTTCGTATGTTATGATATTCATGGATTGTGCGCAGTTTCGCTGCCCCGCAATCCTCATGGCATCAGTATAATACAGGAACATTTGTTCGTCAAGGCGTTTACGGCAAAAAATCCGCCATAACGGAATTGCTTACATGAATTCCCTCTCTGCTCAGAAAAATCCTTCCGTTTTCTTCCAAAAGCAGTCCCATTGACTTATATTTTCTCAGAACATCCCCGTATATTGCATCTATTTCACTTCCAAACTGCCGCTCAAACTCAGCTTTTGAGATTCCTCTGGTCATACGAAGTCCCAGAAACATGAACTCCGCCATCTCATCCTCTCTGGTGAGGGGTGGCTCTTTTTCTCTTATTTTTTCCGGAGTTCTGCTGTTTTCCAGATATTTTTTCATATCCTGTGTATTGGCAAAACGTTCCTTTCCATAAAGAGAGGAAGCTCCCAGGCCAAACCCCAGATAATCCTGTCGGATCCAATAACCCACGTTATGCCTGCATTCTCTGCCTTTCTTTGCGTAATTGGAAATCTCATACTGCTCAAAGCCATATTCTCTCAGAATCTGTGCTGTTGCCTCATACATATTGTACTCCGCATCTTCATCCGGCAAATTCAGCGTCCGCGATGCAAAAGGTGTGCCCTCCTCAATGATTAGGCTGTATGCGGAAATATGTTCTGGATCCAGTCCTGCAACAGTGCGAAGATTGTGGATCCATCCTTCATAAGTCTGATCCGGGATCGCACTCATCAGATCAATATTGATATTGTCGAACCCTGCCTCTCTTGCACTTCTGTAAGTCTCCAGAAACTGCTCATAATTGTGGATTCTTCCAAGGATCTTCAGTTCTCTGTCATCCGGCGACTGTAAGCCTATGCTCAGGCGGTTGATTCCATATGTTCTGTATGCCTGCAGTTTGTTTCTGTCTGCAGTCCCCGGGTTTACTTCTATGGTGATCTCAGCATGATCCCCAATCTGAAAATTTCGTCTTATATGATTTAAAATTTCTCCTATGAATCTCTCATCCAAAACAGAAGGAGTGCCCCCTCCAATAAATACAGAGGATACACTCCTTCCTTTTCCTTCTTCTGCTGCATTGATTTCTTCAAGCAGAGCATCTACATAATCAGCCTGCTCCTTTGGACCTGACGGACCGGAAAGGAAATCACAGTAATCACATTTTTTTATGCAAAATGGAATGTGGATATAGATTTCCATGGGAGAATCTGTGATATTCCTTCTCTCCATTGTAATCTGCTCCTGTTATGACCTGTTTTCTATTCCTCAGTATCTGATGTACTGCTGTCCTGCTCATTGTTATCTGATGAGCCGACATTGTTATCTGTACTGCCGGCATCACTTTGGCTGTCTGAACTTTCCGCAGATGAGATACCTGCTGCATCCTGCTCTGCCAGATACGTATTTACCATTGTCAGATTACCATTTGTGGTAACTGCGGCGGAATCTACCTGATCCGGTGCCGGAGTGGGACTTGTCTCTTCCGGTGCAACACTGATCTGGATCACTTTGGAGGACGTTTCATCTGCCTCCCTGGTTTTCCCACATCCGGAGACAGAAATTCCAAGCAATAACATACATAGTATAACTGTTTTTCGCTTAATCATTTTCTTCAATATTTTAACCTTCTGTTGAGATGAGCACTATTCACAGATAACTGTTCAGTACCTTCACAGTTACCATTCATACTTTATTTATCATCCAGTTTCAATACACTCATAAATGCTTTCTGCGGAATCTCCACATTGCCTACCTGACGCATACGTTTCTTACCTTCCTTCTGTTTCTCCAGAAGTTTCTTCTTACGGGAAATATCACCGCCGTAACATTTGGCAAGTACATCCTTACGCATGGCTCTGACTGTCTCCCTAGCAATAATCTTGCTTCCGACAGCTGCCTGGATCGGGATTTCAAAAAGCTGACGTGGAATCTCGTCTTTTAATTTCTCGCACATCTTACGGCCTCTCTCATAGGCTGTATCTGCATGCACGATAAAGGAAAGAGCATCCACCTCTTCTTTGTTTACCAGAATATCCAGTTTCACAAGCTCACTGCGCTCATATCCGCAGAGCTCGTAATCCAGAGAAGCATAACCTCTGGAGCGAGATTTGAGGGCATCAAAGAAATCATAGATAATCTCATTTAACGGCAGCTTATATTTCAGAAGCGCACGTGTTTCTTCCATATAATCCATTCCCAGATACTGCCCTCTTCGTTCCTGGCAAAGATCCATAATTGCACCGATAAATTCAGTTGTTACCATGATCTCGGCATTTACCATTGGTTCTTCCATGTATTCAATCTCTGATGGATCCGGCAGATTGCTGGGGTTTGTCAGATTGATAACTTCGCCGTTAGTTTTGTGTACTTTGTAAATAACACCGGGAGCTGTAGTCACAAGATCAAGGTTGTATTCTCTTTCCAGACGCTCCTGAATAATCTCAAGATGGAGCAATCCCAGAAAACCACATCGGAAACCAAAGCCAAGGGCTACAGATGTCTCCGGTTCATAGAACAGAGAGGCGTCATTGAGCTGAAGCTTCTCAAGAGCATCTCTCAGATCACCGTATTTGGCACCATCTGCCGGGTATAATCCGCAGTATACCATAGGGTTTACTTTCTTATAGCCCGGAAGTGCTTCTGCACATGGTCTTTCCTTATCTGTAACTGTATCACCTACACGAGTGTCACCAAGGTTTTTAATACTCGCAGTGATGTATCCTACCATGCCTGCTGTCAGTTCCTCACATGGAATAAACTGACCTGCACCAAAGTATCCGACTTCCACAACTTCTGTGGTGAAGCCAGTTGCCATCATATGGATCTGGGTGCCTCTTTTCACACGGCCATCCATGACACGGCAGAATACGATAACGCCTTTGTATGCATCATAAATGGAGTCAAAGATCAGGGCTTTTAATGGTGCATCTACATCGCCATGAGGTGCCGGGATCTTTGTTACGATCTGTTCCAGGACTTCTTCTACATTAAGTCCTGTTTTGGCAGAAATCCTTGGTGCGTCATGGGCTTCAAGGCCGATGACATCTTCGATTTCATTTACCACACGATCCGGTTCTGCACTTGGCAGGTCGATTTTGTTGATGACCGGAAGGACATCCAGGTCATGGTCAAGGGCAAGATATACATTTGCCAATGTCTGGGCTTCGATTCCCTGAGCTGCATCTACTACCAGGATTGCACCGTCGCAGGCTGCAAGGCTTCGGGATACTTCGTAATTGAAGTCTACATGGCCGGGGGTGTCGATCAGGTTGAAGATGTATTCTTCGCCGTCTTTGGCTTTGTATACGATTCGTACTGCCTGAGATTTAATGGTGATTCCACGTTCTCTTTCAAGTTCCATGTTGTCCAGTACCTGTGACTGCATTTCACGTTCTGTCAGAGTGCCGGTCATTTCGATGATTCGGTCGGCAAGAGTGGATTTGCCGTGGTCTATGTGTGCAATAATACAGAAATTTCTGATTTTGCTCTGGTCTATCATTAAGGAATTCCCTCCTGAGTTCTTTCTTATATACTGTAATTGATGGGTTTGCTAATTCTGTATTATAGCATATGGAGCAAGGGTTTGTCATCTGTTTATCTACAGGGACGCACAGAAACATTCTGGTAATTATTATCTTTTCCGTGCGTCAGCACGCCTGCAGGTATCTTCCTTGTCCTTCGCACTCTGCTGAACTGTCTTGATTGCATTATTTTATGGAATTGCTATAGAATTTATCCTTGCAGTACCTTGTCTAAGATGTCGGCAAATGGTTCCATGGCATTTTTTACTTCCTGGACAGTGTTGGTCTGGGCTCCGGCTTCCAGAAGAAGGGAGCGGGGACGGAGGTGGAGATTGTAGCGGTAACCTGCAAGGTAAATTCCCCGGTAAAATTGAGGATAGTATTGGGCTGCCTGGTATTCCAGCTGAAAGGAGAATGCCAGATTTTGCTGTATGTATGGATTTGGCAGATAGTCCAGGGAACCTTTGGATGTCGTATAACTCAGTCCATTGTAAAAAAGGATCTGAGCTGTGGGTTTTCCATTGATCTCTGTTACAAGATGCCGGTCTTCAGGGACGCCGTCCCGGTGCAGGTCTATGATCACCTGGATATCCGGGTTTTCCTGAAGATAAGGTTCCAGATAATCGCGGGCATAATCATAAGCAGCGCTGCGGTCCAGTTCACCGCCTGCCATGTCAAACTGCTCTTTGAGATGGACTACCTGATAACCGTAGTTTTCTGTGAGAAGCTGTGTCAGATAATCTCCTACTCCTACAATCGTGTCGGATTCTTCCCCTTCTCTGGAATCTGCGAAGGTTTCCTGCGAATGGCTGTGATAGATCAGAATCTGAGGGGTATCGGTTTCTTTGGTAATTTTTAAGTCCTGTTTCAGAAAATCCCCGGCATTGATCTGTACGGCATCTGCTTCTGTGTTGGAATCTACGATATAGAATTGTCCCAGAAGATAATTATAATCTGCCAGTTTTTCGGGGGACAGGTCGATTATTGGATGAGGAACTGCAGCAGCAATGGTTTCTGTGCTGTTCTGAATATTTTGGTCATTCTGCGCTGCTGACTCTTGCGGCTTCTGTGATTTGTCCGTTTCATGATTTTCCGGTGACGCAGTTATCTTTTTCGGTTTAGGTGTCTTGTCTGATTTTTTTGAAGTTTGTTCTGATTCTGATATTTTCGCTGACTCTGATATTTTCGCTGATTTTACTGTTTTCGAAGGAATTGCTGTTTCTTTCGGTACCGGTGTAGATTCTGGTATCTGTAATTCTTCAGATTCACCTTTTTCTGCCAGCAATTGTTCGGACTGTGCACGCTCTCCCAGATATTTTCCGTTTTCTCCTGCTATTTTTTTATAAGTTTCAATATCTTCATAGGAACTCATATGAGCTCTTTTTTCCAGAAAGCGGTACAGGGGCAGATGCCTGTACACATTTTCTCCTGTAAAAAATGTCCCTGGCAATACTGCCAGAGTGGCAAAAAAGCACATGCTAAGCAGAATGCAGAACGCTTTCTGAACGTTTGTCACATGGATCACCTCTTGACTTATCCTATGTCCATGTTTTCCCATTTATACCCTGTTCACACTGACGGAACAATTTTCCGGTCAGCCGCCTATTTCCTCAAACGCCATGTTCAGTCCTTCTGAGATTGTGAAACTCAGGTATTTTACTGTCTCATCCACATCTTTTGGAGTTACAAACATGGTGTGAAGATGGGGCAATATCATTTCTTCCAGAAATTCTTTCTGTTCTGCCTCTTCCAGCGCTTCCAGAAGGTGTGCCATGGAATCATGGACGATAGTTGCCGCATCTACTACGGTGGGTACTCCGATCCCGATCACTTTTACCTGCAGATTTTCTTCTGTAAGCCCCACTCTGTGATTGCCTACACCGGAACCCGGATTGATTCCTGTGTCTGTGATCTGGATCGTACGGTTCAGGCGTCTGGTGCTTCTTGCTGCCAGCGCATCAATGGCAATCACTATGTCCGGCTTTGTCTCTGCCACGATTCCCTGTATGATCTCAGACGTCTCCATGCCTGTCTGTGCCATTACTCCCGGGATAATTCCACTGATACGGTGCATTTTTTCTTTTCCAAGGCTCTGCAGGCCATACTCTCTTATCATATGTCTCGTTATATGAAGATTTTCTACCACATGAGGCCCCAGGGAATCGGCTGTGATCGCTGAATTTCCCAGACCTACTACCAGAATGGACAGCTCACGCTCCAGATTGATTACATTTTGTAAATGACGGGCGATTTCCAGGGAAATTTCTCTGTGATAATCCTCATCATGTACAGAAAGCCCCGGAGCTTCTATCGTAATATAGCTTCCCTGGGGCCGTCCCATTGTCCGGGCACCGTTTTCTGTGGTGATTTTTACCACAGTGGTACGGATATCTTTCTCTTCATTATAATCTTCGTGGATTTCCACTCCCCGGACTTCTACGTTTTCCTCTGTAAACCGTTCGGTTGCCTCCAGTGCCAGGTCTGTTCTTATTCCGTAATTATCCAGCATCTCTTTTCCCTCCGTACTTCATTCAATATTTGTTACTGTTTGCTCCGTTCTTATAACAATCTTTTATATCTATTTTTAGCTTTTTTTATGGAAATATGTATTGACAAGGAAGATTATTTGAGATAATATATATAAGCATGTTCATAGGAGCGCCCGTGTCTGTTTCTATGACAGGAGTATAATAATATTTTATCGAATTAAATTGGAGGTGTACGAATTGGCTAACATTAAATCTGCTAAGAAAAGAATTTTAGTAAACAGAACTAAAGCAGCAAGAAACAAAGCAATCAAATCTGCAGTTAAAACTTCTATGAAGAAAGTTGAAGCAGCAGTAGCAAATAAAGATAAGGCAGCTGCAGAAGTAGCATTAAAAGATGCTGTTTCCACAATCAGCAAAGCTACATCCAAAGGTGTTTATCATAAAAACAACTGCGCAAGAAAAGTTGCCCGTTTAGCTAAAGCTGTTAACAGCATTGACTAATTATAGATTGAATTTTTAATTATAAGCTTATGATTAAAAAGGACAGCCATCACCGTCATGTGGCTGTCTTTTTTGTTATTATCTTTTGTAACTGCCAGAATATCCGGCAGTTACCGTTTTTCTTATTTTACTTTACTGCTGTACTTAATGATCAGTAATTCTACGCTCAGCTTATCTTCCAGGCGTCCTGTTTTTACTGATTCTTCCGCATCCACAAAATCTTTTACTGCCTGTTCCAGTTCAGATATGGTGTAAGCTCTGGCACATGTTGTAATGTTTCTCACAACAAATCCGGGAACTCCCAGTTTCGAAGCTATTTCTGTCTGCGCAAGTCCTGCTGCCGCAAACTGTTTTGCCAACAGCAGCTGGCGATACTGCTTCGCAAGAAGAAACAGGATCCTCATCGGTGGCTCTTTCAATGTCAGCAGATCATAATAAAGTTCCAGTGCACGCTTCTGATTTTTCTCTGTTACTGCACGCACCATATCAAAAATTCTGTTGGTTGTCTGGGTGGTGCAGATTTCTTCAATATCCTCTGCAGTCACCACATCCCTGCCTTCTGTATAACTGATAAGCTTCTCCATCTCCATCCTGAGATTCCCCATATCAGTTCCTGTTTTGGTCAGCAGAAGTTCCATGTCTCTCTGGGTGATCTTTTTTCCGGCTTTCCCCAGGATCCCTGCTGCCCAGCGCATCAGAGTTTTTTCATCCTGTCTGATAAATTCCGCAATACTTCCGCAGGCTTTTACTGCTTTGTACATGCGGTTTCTCTTGTCTACTTCCGTTTCTGCAAAAACCAGATACAGATAGTCCGGCAGCTCTTTCATATAATCTGCCAGTTCCTCACACTTATTTTTGAAAAAACCTGTATCTTCCAGCAAAACAACTCTGCGCTCTGCGAAAAATGGCATGGTTTCACAGAGGTCGATCAACTGTTTTACATCAATCCCCTTGCCTTCATAGTGATTGAAGTTCATAGTATCCCCATCCGGATTCAGTGCCTTTACCAGATTCTGTTTATACTGTTGTTTCAGATATGCTTCCTCTCCATAGAGAAGATACACCTGTTTAAAATTTCCTGATTTAATGTCTGCCTGTATGTTTTTCAATTTTCTACTCCTGAGGCTGTTTTGTCTGTAACTGTTCAGCAATCTGTTGTTCTATTCACAGATACCAGGATATCAGACTGTAGAGCAGTTACTTTGTTACTGTTCTCAGTAACGTTACTTTTATTGTATCAATTCCATGACATAATAGCCAGCAGAAAATTTCAGATTATTATTCAGCCGCCCAGCTCCACCATTCTGTGAATGCATCTTCCGGCGCCTTCCATGATATTCTCCGGAAGGAAGATTTCTTCCCCGCCCTGTCCTTTCAGACAGTTATAGATGTCCATTAAGGTGGTAACCTTCATATTCATGCATGTAAGCTGTACTGCAACCGGGTAGAATTTCTTATCAGGACATTCAAACTGGAGATGCTCTACAATGCTGTTTTCTGTTCCGATGATAAATTCTTTATGTTCGGATTTCTTTGCAAATTCCATGATTCCTGTGGTGGAGCCTACATAATCAGCCTGCTCTACTACTTCCTGACGGCATTCCGGGTGTACCAGGAAAAGTGCATCCGGATGCGCTGCGCGGGCTTTTTCTACATCTTTTGCACTGACCACGATATGTCTCGGACATCCGCCCTTGTAAAATGCAAAAGTTTTCTCCGGGAGCTTCTCTGCCACGTAGTGTCCCAGGTTCGGATCCGGAATAAATAAAATCTTATCCTGCTCCAGCTTTTTGCAGATTTCAACTGCTGATGAGGACGTAACGCATACGTCACATTCTGTTTTCAGTTCTGAAGTTGTATTAATATAGGCGACAACTGCATAATCCGGATACTGTGCTTTTAATTCACGCAGACCTTCCAGATCCAACTGCTCTGCCATGGGACATCCGGCTACAGGATTAGCAAGCCATACTCTCTTCTTCGGGCTTAAAATCTTGCAGGTTTCTGCCATAAAACGAACGCCGCACATGATCACACCGCTGCAGTCTCTTTTGGACGCCTGTACACTCAGGCCATAGGAATCTCCTGTATAGTCTGCTACTTCCAGAATCTCCTGACCCTGATATGCGTGTGCAAGAATACAGATATCCTGTTCTTTTTTCATTCGCAGGATTTCCTGCTGAATTTCTGCTATTGTCATCTTCTGAATCCCTTCTTACTTATATATTATGATGTTTTTCCTTTTCCCATGGCTGAAGTGGTGCAAGGAAACCTGCTTTCTTTAACTGTTCTCCGATCAGATCCAGCCTTTCCTGGCTGGATGCTTCTATCAGATGATAATGATACCCGGAAGTAGCACTGCTTAATACACTGGAATGGCTGTTGTTGATCGCCTGGACAAATTCATTCACATCCTGTCTGGAACGAATATCCATTTCTGCTGTGACACGGCCATAAACCCTGTGGCTGATGCTGATATTTTTCACCCGCCCGCCACAGTCCACAATCAGATTCAGTTCCTCCGCTGCATGCTCCTGCCCATGGCGTACTTTAAATTCCCTGGTACATGCAATATATTTATCCTGCTGCAACACATATCCTCTGGTCGTTGACAGGATTCCCGGTGTAGATGCACGTATCACAGCCATATCCTGCACGATCACCTGTCTGCTTACTCCGAACTGTGATGCCATCGCCCTGGCAGCCACAGGTTTTTCTTCCTGCTGAAGGAGCTTTAAAATTTCAGTTCTTCTCTGAGCAGTATTCATACTTTCCCATCCTTTCTCCACGATATAATCCTATAGCAAATTATCCGCTGCAAAACAGCTTCGCTGCCATGTTATTATATTGCATGAAGATTCTTCATGGAAATGTCAAGGATTGGAGCAGAATGTGTCAGTGCACCGCTGGAAACAAAATCCACACCTGTTTCCAGGATTTTGGCGATATTTTCCTTTGTGATATTTCCGGAGCATTCTGTCTGTGCCCGGCCTGCGATAAGCTCTACTGCTTCTTTCATCATTTCCGGTGTCATATTGTCAAGCATAATGATATCTGCTCCTGCTTCTACTGCTTCTTTTACCTGTTCCATAGTCTCTACTTCAATCTCGATCTTACGGACAAATGGTGCATATTCTTTTGCCATGGCCACTGCTCTCGCTACGCTTCCGGCTGCTCCGATATGATTATCCTTAAGCAGTACTCCGTCAGAAAGATTATATCTGTGGTTGCATCCGCCGCCTATGCGTACAGCATATTTTTCAAAAACACGACAGTTCGGAGTTGTCTTTCTGGTGTCCAGAAGTGTTACCTTACTTCCTTCCAGAAGCTTTGAAACCTGTTTTGTATAAGTAGCGATACCACTCATTCTCTGGAGATAATTCAGGGCAACTCTCTCTCCGGAAAGAAGCACCCGGATATCTCCTGTTACTGTTCCAAGAAGATCGCCCTTCTTTACTGCCTCACCGTCTTTAAAGTTGAAACTGATCTCTGTTTTCTCATCCAGAATCTGGAATACTCTCGCATATACATCCAGTCCGGCAATGATTCCGTCTTCCTTTGCGATCAGATCTACGGTTCCTTTTACTGCGCTTCGCATCACTGCATTCGTGGAAACATCCTCACTGGTAATGTCCTCCTGAAGCGCCATACGGATCAGCTTGTCTGCCTGCATTTTCATTGTAATACTATTCATGACTTTTTTTCATCCTTTCAATCTCTTTTAATACGGTTTCGTGGCAGGCATTAAGCAGTTCTTCTCTGCTTTCATACATATTCATATCAATTGCATCTGCCCGCACATATTCCGGTGTCTGTCCAAATATCATATCATCTGCAGCCTTTCTTGCAAAGACCAGAGATTCCAGAAGAGAATTACTTGCCAGACGGTTTCTTCCATGGACACCATTACAGCTTGTCTCTCCACACGCATAAAGTCCCTTCATGGAAGTTTTGCTTCCCAGATTTACCTTGATCCCACCCATAAAATAATGCTGTGCCGGAACAACCGGGATTGGCTCTTTTCTCGGATCAAAGCCTTCTTCCACGCACTGTTCATAAATATGAGGAAAATGTTCCAGAATTGTTTTCTCTCCCAGAGGGCGCATATCTTCCCATACAAACTCTGTTCCATCCTTTTCCATCTGGGCAAAAATCTTCTGGCTCAGCAGATCTCTCGGCTGTAATTCGTTTGTAAAACGCTGTCCGTTCTTATCATACAGAAGAGCACCTTCTCCTCTGACTGATTCTGAAACCAGGAAACGCCGTCCGGGTTTCTTTGAATAGAGAGTTGTCGGATGAATCTGGATATAGTCCAGATTTTCCATTTCCACATGGTGCTTCATTGCAATTCCCACACCATCTCCCGCAATATGCGAAAAGTTGGTAGAGTTTTTAAAAAGCCCGCCGATTCCGCCGCAGGCAAGAACCACATACTGAGAATAAACAGGAAATGCCTGATCATTCCGGTCCATTGCAATGATTCCGCAGACTGTATTATCTTTGGAGATCAGGTCTACCATAGTCATATATTCACAGATTTCAATATTTTCTTTTATTTTTGCAGCAGTTAAGAGAGTCTGTGTGATTTCTTTTCCTGTAATATCCTCATGAAAAAGAATTCTTGGCTGGGAATGTGCTCCCTCTCTGGTAAATGCCAGATTTCCCAGACCATCCCTTGCAAAATCCACATGATAACGCAGAAGATCTCTGATAATATCATTGGAGCTGCGGATCATCAGATCTACTGCCCGTTTATTATTCTCATAATGTCCTGCCCGCATGGTATCTTCAAAATAATTTTCATAGTCATCTTCGCCGCGCAGCATACAGATTCCGCCCTGTGCCAGGAATGAATCTGACTGGTCTGCCTCCTGCTTGGTGATAAGCAGGATTTTCATTTTCTCCGGAAGGTTCAGTGCACAGTACAGTCCGGCTGCCCCTGTTCCCACAATAATGACATCATAATGTTCTTTCATCTTTCTTTCCTCACATCATGCCTGATTTTCGTTTGTCTGTGCAATTATACTCCCCGGATATACAGGTGTCAAGACACCTGTATATAATTATGACAACATTGTTTGCTTTGAGTTACTGTGAACGTAACCACTTTGAAAATCCTACTGCTCATTGCTTTTCACATCTCCACAGGGGTCCTACTTGATTCGGTTAAAGGCAGAAACAGATTTTCCATTGACTATTGTAACCGCCCCACAGTCTCTGGTGATCAGCACTCTGCTTCCACTCTTCTTCAGCCGTTCCAGCGTATCCGGCGACGGATGCCCGTATGTGTTTGTTGCAGAACAGGAAACAACAGCCAGTTCCGGTCTGACGATTTCCAGAAACTCTGCTCCTGTAGAATATCTGGAACCGTGATGAGCTGTTTTCAGGAAGTTCACATCTTCAAGACACCCATTCTGTATCAGTTTTTCTTCTGTCACCATCCCGATATCTCCGGTAAAAAGCCCTTTGAAATCTTTGCTTATCATTTCCAGAACCATCGCATCTTCATTTACTTCCTTCCCTGATGCTGTGGACTCCGGCCACAGAACCTTCAGTCTGACAGTTCCATATCTGATCTCATCTCCTGCTTTCACAGTAAGCACCCGGACTCCCGCTGACTCTGCCAGCTCTGTCAGCTCCCGATAATTTTTATTCTCCTGAATATCGCTCCATTTGGGCAGGATCAGATTCTCTATGCGCAGAGAAGTCAGATCTTTCTCAACAAATTCCAGAAGTTCCCGCACCCCGCTGATATGATCTTCATCTGTGTGAGAAACATAAATTCCGTCCAGTCTGGAAATCCCTCTGCTCTTCAAGTATGGGAGCAGCTGATATTTTCCCAGTTCATTCTTATTCGTACTGCCCCCGTCGATCAGGATATTCCATCTGTTTTCTATTTCCACCACAATTCCGTCTCCCTGTCCCACATCCAGACAGGCGATGCGGAAATCTTCATGCGGTCTGTAACTGATCAGCAGAATTGCAAAGCATACCATACCTGCATATACAGCCCGGATTTTCCACGCAAAGATCTTACCATTTTCACTTTTCATCACACCCGCTCCGTACATCCACACCGCTGCTGCCAGAACCAGATAATATCCAACGATCTGCCACACTTCCGGCTTTCCGCCAATCCATGTACAAAACGAAAGTCGCCCCAGCAGCACTGTCAGGAGCTCATAGCCTCTCAGAATAATCCTGCCCGGAACAACAGCCAGAAACGCTCCTCTGACAGTGACTAATCCAAGTAATGCACCGGCAGTTCCGCTTCCCAGTACAATCCCCACAGTAGGAAACACCAGCAGATTCAGAAAAATCCCCATCACCGACACTTCTCCGTAAAACCACAGCACTATGGGAAGTGTGGTAAGCTGCACAACTCCGGATGCCAGAAATGACATCAGAAGTTTATCTCTGATTTTTCCCTTCTCATTAACCTTACTTCGTTTTTTCCGGTTTAATACATCCATCCCCTCCTGCACCATTGGCCAGACACAGCCAATCCCAATCACCGATCCAAAAGACAGCAGAAAACCTCCATCAAGCAGATACGCCGGATTTTCCATAAGGATCAGGATCGCCGCAGCCGCCATTCCTGTAGGCATATCATAAATCCGTCCTGCGATCTTTGCACCTACAGAAAGTAAAAACATACATACTGCCCGCATAGTTGAAACAGTCCCTCCGGTCATCATCCCATACTGAAGCATAATCACCAGCGCCAGCAGGCCTGCCGGCCAGATACCCAGACCGATTTTTTTCAGCAGATTATACAGTCCCATTCCAAGAAGACTGATATGGAGCCCCGAAATCGCCAGGATATGTATAATTCCTGCCATCTGATAACGCATTTTCAACTCCGGATCCAGATTTGTTTTATCTCCCAGCACGATTGCTTCAAACGCTCCAGCTTCCATTCCACAGGTCTTCTCCAGAATACCTGCAAATTTCTGCTGCATATCGATCAGGAACTGCCCATATGCAGAATGACTCTGCGACTGCTTCTTTATCTTTCCTTTCTTCATCACATAATAGATCCTCTGGCAGCCATAGTATGCTTTACTGTCAAACTCTCCCGGATTCGTGGGGCTTTGCACTTCTTCCAGTTTTCCGGACACCAGAACAAGACTTCCTGCCAGAAGTTTATCAACATCACTGTTACCGCTATGATTCTTTTTTTGTTTTAAATAAACCTTTATATTATCAATGGAAACTTTTTCAGAATTGTAAATAAGATAAGTATTTCTAAGATATACAGATTGAAAATCTTCATTCTCCCGACACTTGACCACCTCCCCGCAGATGGTGGATTCCGGATGCTTTCTGATCCATGTCTGCACAGACTGTGGCAGTGGATTCCCCCTTATCAGGGAAAATCCCAGCCAGTCTGTCACACACAGAAAAACAACCAGAAGCATGCACAGGATACACACAGGGCGTCTCCTCACTTTTGTGCCTCCTCTTCGTTTATGAATATCACTCTTTTTCCTTGACTACCAGCTTATCATTTCTTTCATAAAAATGATACAGCTCCATCTTCTTACCAAAGGTATCCAGCCTGTCCTTCCCGCCGACCGTAATCTGCACTTTGTCTGCATCCAGCGCATCCAGCAGCGAATTTACCACAGAATATACCGGTATTTTCTCCGATACATCCAGCGCATAGGAAGAAAATACTCCGTCAAATGCCACATAGCAGATCCTGTCTGCTATGGTCACATTCAGAACCTCCGTATTCTCCGGAATTGTGGGGTAATGCCCTTTTTCCAGCGGTCCCTTCATTAACTGTTCCAGAACGATTCTCTCTTTGGGGATACTGCGTTTATACCGCACAGTACGCTGTTCTTTTACCAGCTTCTGACCACTCTTATCAGTAAAATAAAGCGTAAAGGTATTGCTGCAATAGGCATCCGGTTCAGTTCCTGTGAACTCGGCAAAGGTATCTGCAGTCATATTTCCCACAGCCTGTCCCCTGGAATCTGTCAGATCTTCATTTTCTATTGTAAAACGCACAGAATTGATCCCCGGAACCTGAAGGAAAGTCTTCACAACACCTGTCCGCACAAGTAATTCCCTGGCGCGGCTCATGCTGCTGTACTGACTGTTAAAGTTGACCACCAGCACGTCCTCTTCTACACTGTAATTCATCTGTACTCCTTCAGGAAGCAGACTGACCCGGTTCTGCGAATCTGTCTGCTGGCTGTTCATCCGCTGCATCATATCCTTAAGCATATAGTCTGCAGTTGTCTCCTCCGGAGAGTAGCTTTTCTTCTGAAGCTGAGTTTCATCAGAGCTGATATCGTACAGATAATATTTGGCATCCTGTTTACCCGGATCTTCATGTATCTCCACAGAACACCCGGTCGCAAGGATGCTTAGTATTAACGCTGTTATAATGATTGAAAGTTTCTTTTTCACAATGGCACCTCCTATGACGGTATATAAGACAGAGGAATACGCACAGAGAATGTAGTTCCCTCTCCTTCTTTACTGAATACTTTGATCGTTCCATGGTGCATTGCAACAGAACTCTTGGTGATCGCCAGTCCCAGACCGGTTCCCCCGATTTCCTTGGAATGGGACTTGTCCACACGATAGAAACGCTCAAAGATTCTTTCTATACTGTCCTCAGGGATTCCCATACCGGAATCCGCCACTGTTATATAGAAATATTTATGGTCTGCATCCAGTGACACGCGCACCCATCCATCATCCACATTATATTTAATGCCATTCTCCACCAGATTGCTGACAGCAAGAGTAAACTTCACCTCATCCACATCTGCATCCACAGGTCGGAAGCAATCCAGGATCAGATCGATATTGCGCCTGTCTGCAATGGGACGCAAGCGCTTGAGGATATCCTCCAGAAGCTGATTGATATCCATATGGGTGATGTTTACATCTGCTGCTTTCTTATCCATCTTTACCAGCGAGAGCAGATCTGTAATGATCTTATTCTCTCTGTCGATCTCAGCAGTAATATCACTCATAAACTCCTGATACAGTTCCTCCGGGACGCCCTGCTGTCCAACCAGAGAATCTGCCAGAACCTTCATGGAAGTCAGGGGTGTCTTCAGTTCATGGGACACATTGGATACAAACTCCTGCCTGGATTCATCAAGAATTTTCATGCGGTTGACCATCTTGTTGAATGCATCTGTGATCAGCTCTGTCTCCGTATAGTCAGGAACACTGATTTCTTCATCCAGCATGCCATCTGTCAGGTCTTCAATGGCCTTCGTCACTCTTGCAAGTGGTTTTACAAGTATTGTAGAGAGCAGCCATGCCAGAAATACTGAAAGAACAACAATACTTCCGATCAGCATCACGCCTCTCTGTTCCATCTCTGCCAGTGTTTCTGCAATATCAACAGCCGAAACACTTACCAGCATCACGCCCTGAAGCTGCTGCACATCCGGACTCTGTACAGGAACTGCAAGCTCCAGTACTTTACTTCTGGCGTCATAATTGCTTGTCTCTTCTCCTTTCAGACAGGCTACAGCCAGTGAACTGAGAAGCGTCTTTCCCTCCTCTGTGTGGAAGGTATCACTTACTATCTTAAAATCTCTGTCAGCCAGCAGGATACGTCCGTTATACACATTGGAAAACAGTTCCAGCTTGCTGTTTACAACCTCTGAATCTGTATCATTGAGATAATTCTCCCTGATGATCAGATTACATAAAATATCGCACTGATCACCCACTGTCTCTGTAAGCATTGCAACCGCCCGGTTCTGATAGTTATGAAGCATCGTATATGTTACAATAACCCCCGGCACGATTCCCAGAATGATCAGGATGATCAGAATACGAAAACGCAGACTTCTGAAAAAATTTTTTCTTTTTTTCACCTTTTCAACTCCGTTCTCTTCTGTCATGCAGTTTGATGCATGCTTTCTGTCTGTTCGTAAAACAATCATTGTTTATCGAATCCTTATCATCTTATCACAGAAAAATGGGCTTTTCTACATCTTAGCGAAAAGTAATTTATTTTTTGCAGCAATCAATGCGCAAGACATATCTCAGGAAATATTACCTCAATCGCTCTTTTATTATATACGCTCACTTTTGCTTCTCCGAACAGATATGACATATTCAAGCTATACAGCAACTGTCCTTACAAAATTTACATTTCATGGTTTTTCACCTCTTTTTTCTTAAAAATGGGTACAAAAAGAACGGTCGGTGGGGTGAAATGCCAACCGCTCTCTTTTGTTTTAAAGTTATTCCTTCCAAAAATCATTATAATATTTTGTCATTAATTTTTGATATTCTTCAGGTAAAAGTTTATAAACCTCAGGATTTTCAATTAGTCCAGACAAATAGTCCAGCCAATTTATATCTTGATATTTCAGTGCTATTTTTATTGCATATATGTAATTTTCCATTATACAATCTACATTCATTCGCTTAATTCTTGCATATATATCAAATGCACCCGGCCAATTCATATCTTTTATCCATTCAAACATATTATTCATATATTTTTTTAATTCATTATCTGATTTTGAGCTAATTACCTTTGCACAGTTTTCCCATACAGATTTATCTTCTATTGGTTGAAATAAAACGGAAAGATATTCTATTTTTTTCGCTTCATCTATTCCTCTCAATTGTTCTTTTTCTGAACTATTCCAACTTAACATTTTAAAAATAGTATCAATATCTGTTCCCATTTAGTTTCCTCCATCCCATTTTACTACAACACTCTTTACCGCTTGAGTCCAAATTGAACCACTCCCTGCATTTATCCATGTTTGAATACTTACTCCTACTGGCACCACACTAACATGTGTTAATTTGTCCTGATATGCATAAACTATCCCTGTCTTATTTAATGTATTAATTGTTGTAACAGCTGCTTTTCCTCCCATCCTAGGTGGAATTGTTGAGAACGATAAGCCTGTATCTGAATCTTTCTGAGAAGGCGTTAAATTTCCAGGATTCGTTCCTCCATATCTATAAATAACAACATCTTTTTTATTTCTAGGCAAACTTAAAATCTTTGTTTGTGTATTATCGTGAATTTTATCCTTATAATATTCATAAATACTAAAACCTAATACAATTCCGGCTGCTACAAAATCCATTACTGGAGATGGTCCATCTGATGTCGCAATAGCAACCGCAGAGCCTCCAGATATCGAAATGCCTTTACTTACCGCACCGACAATATCCTTTACAAATGATATTGATTTTTTTTACAAACGATATAAATGAATATCCGTTAACATCAACATTCATAATCGGATTATTATTACAATACAAAAACATATTACAATCATGTTTTCCTACTCCAGTAGAAAAATATCCATCTGCGCAAATAAATCTTTTAATTTCCGCATCATAATATCTACTTTTCAGATAATACATACCTGTTTCATTATCATAATAATATCCCTTATAGCGGAATGGATTCTGAACACCTACTGTATCTGCCAGCTCACCTGTAACAGCAATCACTTTTCCCCAACTGTCAGAAGTATATTTTACTACCACTTTTCCATCTGCGTCAACAAGGGCAATGATGTCACCCTGTACATTTCGTACATAAAAATAGGTGATTCCCCTGATAGTCACAAAGATCAGATTGGCCTGGGAGTCATAACAGTACCAGATGATTCTTCCGTCAGTTTTCTCAGAAAGGAGAAGATCTCCTGCCCACTGATATTCAGTCACTGTATTGTCTACTGTTTTTTTTCACTCTGGCACCAATATTGTCGTAAAGATATTTAATACTCTTTCCATTTTCTACACCGGAAAGCCTGCGTCCCTGTGTCCAGGTATAAGTTGTTCCTCCTCCGGTAAGCATATTTCCAATGGCATCATAAGTCATTGCTGTGCCATCCCAGCTCAGGAGTTTATCCTTCCATGCACTGTCATAAGTTCCTGTCATTGTCTTCACAGGTGTATCAGGAAGAGTTTCCGCAGTCGTAAATGCGTACTCTTTTTCTACTGTCAGATTACCACCCAGATCATAGGCATAAGTGATGGTTTTGTTTAACTGATGATTATTTTCCCGGATCAGCTGATTTAATTCGTCATATCGAAATGTACTCTCACCTGCAGAATCTTTGATACTTATGATATTTCCGTTTGCGTCATACGTATAGTTTAAGGTTTCAGAACCATTCTTAACTGTTTTAGGAAGACTGTAAAGATTCTCTTTAATACCGGAAATGCATCAACAATTTGCTCCGTTAGACTTTTCTGAAATAAGTAAGCATTCAATTACTCGCTTATTTTTGCCGCAACATAATACCAGCCTTTTTCTGACAGATTAATTTCATATTCTTTCACTATCTGAATCACATCCGTCCGGTTATCATTCTTGCTATAAGCAAATAAAGAAAATCCACTGTACAACCACCATTATTCTGCCAGACTACAGTTCCTTCAACCAGATAAGTCACATTTAAGTTGTACAGCAACTGTCCTTATCTCTCAGATATTCTGTTCCCATCAATGCCTCCAGACGGGCAGCAATGAGAACATACAACAATGTCATGCCTTTTCTGCACAACCCTTTCTAGCCTGCTCTGCTTTCCAGTGCACCATTTTCAGATTTCGGACTTTTTCCAAATACTGCCGGAAGAAGGATTCCCCCTGTAAACCAGTCGATTGCCATAAACAAAAGCAATGTCTGCAGGAATTTATCCCAACCTCCAAAACACACTGCCAGAGTACTTTCGGCAAGACCAATTAATGTAATTATTCTGTATTTCATAGTTTTTCACCTCTTTTTTCTTAAAAATGGGTACAAAAAAAACGGTCGGTGGGGGAATGCCAACCGTTCTCTTCATAATCAACTTTATTCATCTTTAACTTTGTTCCTGTCAAACAATCATAATATCACTTTCGTTCCAGTCTATAGATATCTCTTCGCCATCTAAGTGAATCACATAATTTTTTGGTTTTTCTTTTCCAAGATAGCCATTATAACTTATCTGTTCTCCATTTTTATTTACAAATTCTTTTTTTGTAAAAATTGTATTTTGTATATCTGATATCTGGAAATCTTTATTATCTTTCTTTCCACAAATAACACTGATATACAGTTCTCCGGTTATCGTACATTCTCGCACAACAATTGTATTATCTTTCTTAAAATCAGCCCTATTATAAAGACATTTTATCTCAGAATGTGATGTACATTTCCACCCTCCTTCTTCTTTATAAATTATTTTACTATTCATTTGTCTATCTTCAAGATATAATACCTCTATGGAATCTTCACCATATATTTCATCTATTTTATTTTTTTCAATTCCATAATACTTTTCTGCCTAATCTGCTGTTGAAAAACTCACATATGCATTTTCTATTTCGCAAAACGACATTACAATTAGAAATACCGTACATAATATCGCCCATGTTATAATCCACTTTGACGCAAGCTTTTTCATTTTCTTCATGATTGCCAGGCCTAAACAAAAGACAATACTATAAATAAATATACGTACATTATTATATGTAATCCCTGCCTGAAATTTACTCTCTCCCGGGTGAGTTCGATGATAATTAGTTCCAGTTACCATAGCATAGAATATAAGGTTTATCAAAAACATAATTAACGTTTTTAACGATATTTTTCCTTTTTGTTTCTTTTGTCTGTATATCCTTATACAAGTACAAATCATGAAAACAAATAGTAACAGTTCAGCAATATTTAGTATTTGTATATCCATATTTCTGTTCTCCTTAATTCTAATTTGAACCGCCAGACATATTTCGCTTTCATTTTCTCAATTACTCACCGACTTTTGCCGTAACATAATACCAGCCCTTTTCTTTCTCAGACAGATTAATTTCATATTCTATTCCTCCATATTCTTTTACCATCTGAATCACATCTGTCCGACTGTCATCATTACTATAGGCAAATAAAGAAAATCCACTGTCCAAAAAGCCTTGTGTATACCAGAATCCCACTGTATAACTGCCATTATTTTTCCGGACTACAGCTTCTCCACCTGAAGAACATTTTTTATAATCTTCTGGTAGTTCGATTAATTCCATATCTTTCCTTATTTTTATCTGGTTATTCTGTACCATCTGAACAATTTCAGTCCTTTTTTCCTTATATACCTGAAAGTTTAATTTTTTTATTCCATCATTAAACAAAAATGCCAGATATATTCCAAATAGAAAAACTGGTATTGCCGCAAACCAAAATACACGAATCTTTCTCAAACAGCAAAAACTCCGTATGATATATATAAAAGTTAAAATAAATGATGCAAAAATAACATACCAAAATCCCCTGAAAAAAAGTTCTTCGAAATACCAGATTGTAATAAAATTTGCAGTTATCACAGCTATGCATTGTAATATAATTAATTTTAATTTTTTTCTCTCATCCTTCATTCCCGATTCTCCAGCCAAATACCAATTCTTATACTCAGCCATAATCACCACCCTTATTCTTTAATGTTGAAAATACATCAACAGTTCATTTTGTCAGCTATTCCTGTAATAAGCAATCAAACGTTTCTGTCGACTCTCATCACAGTTTTCCAATTGAATCTAAAATGATTTCCCGCTATTTCTTTATATGTTTCCGAATCATTGATATTGGAAAAATACCAGGCCACAGCCTGGCTTTCGTAGCATTCGTATCCATTTTTCCGCAGAAAAGCAAATACCGCGCCTTTGCGCAGAGTGATTTCTTCAAGCATGGCGTCTGCCAGTTCTGTACGGTATACTCCCATAAGAGGTTCCTCATGCCCGCCGTGGCTCAGTATCACTGCTTTTGCATCTGAATGCAGAGATTGGCGAATCAGTGCAGCCAGTTCCTCTGCCGGAACCAGAGGAACATCTACACCAAGTACCAGGCAATATGGATTCTTTGCTTTACGAAAACAGGCTTCCAGCCCTCCCAACGGACCTTTTCCCGGGAAGCGGTCTGGTATAATGGGATATTTATATTTATTTTCACCATGATAGCCAGACAGAAGAATATCACTGATTCCAAGCTTTTCCCCCTTTTCTATCTGCATCTCAAGAAATGTCTTCCCATCTATCGTCAGATCTGATTTGTCCCGTCCCATGCGGCTGCTGGCACCGCCAGCAAGAATAATCATAGAAATTTCTTTCTTTCTCATTATCAGTTTTCCTTTTTGTTTATATAAATCATCAATAAAAGTATTGATTTTTTTCTTCATATTACATATAATAAAATCACAGACAGAAATGTCTGTATAGCGGTTAGAGTGTCCAGCCAAAACACTCGTTTAAAAGCGGTTAGGTTGTCCAATTAAAACAATCGATTAACAGTAATGGGTGGAGTAATCCACCCACTTTTTACTTTCAGGAGGTTTTATGAATTGGTATATTGTTGATAAAAAATATATAAATTACCTAACACAATTTGATTCCCACGTTGGATATGTGGAATATGGGGAACGTTTAAAACTTCATGTAGGAACTCTTCTTACAATTGGAAATTTTCATTACTATGTTCCTATCTCTTCCGCCAAACCCAAACATCAAAAAATGTCAAACAGTCTGGATTTCCACAAACTTCAGGATGAATCTACCAGATATCTTTATGCAGTATTAAATATCAATAACATGATTCCCGTTCCAGACAATTGTCTTACGCAATTAAAATATAATCAGATTGATTGTTTCCGTTCTTTTAAAAGTGACAAAGAAAAAACCGATTATATTTATCTGCTCCAAAAAGAAAAATTTCTGATTGACAATATTCAGAATACTTTGCAAAACAAAGCCATGAAATTATACCAGAAGTGTATTGCCAAACCAGATTCTTCCCTTGCCGCAAGATGCTGCAATTTCAAAATGTTAGAAGAAAAGTGTCTTTCTTATTTACATACCTCACCCACCAATCTGTGACATTCCTCTGATTTCATCCTGCTCTGTCTTCGCTTCATAAAAATTATGGCTCACCGGTTTATTCCAGATCACCTGATAAATTGCTTTTTTCAGTTCCGAATCTGTGCAGCCGCCGCGCATAAGCCCCCGCAGGTCTGTACCTTTCTGATACTGGAGGCATCCTTTCATGAATCCTTCGGATGTAAGACGTACTCGATTGCACTGACTGCAGAATTTGTGGGTCATTGCACTGATAAATCCGATTTTTCCCTTAAATCCTGCGATTTCATAGTAATGGCATGGACCGTTTCCGTAGCGTTCATTGACTGCATGCATCGGACCGTAGGCTTCTTCCAGTACTGCTTTGATAGATTCTTCATCCTGGAATGGGAACTGTTTTCCGAATCCGATTGGCATCATCTCGATAAAACGCACATGGATTGGATATTTCTGCGCCAGTCCTGCAATCCCGATGAAGTTTTCTTTTTCCTTGATCACCGGAACGCTGTTGATCTTCAGGGAAAGTCCCGGATGTGCAAGTGCTGCTTCGATTCCCTCAAATACCTTTTCCAGTCCGTCACGTCTCGCTACTTTTTTGAACAGTTCCGAATCCAAAGTATCCAGACTGATATTAATGGCGTCAATTCCTGCATCCAGTAATGCATCCAGCTGCTCGGCGAGCAGGATTCCATTTGTTGTTAATGTCACTTTCTCAATTCCCGGGATCGCCTTGATCTGTTTTACAAGACTTGCACAGCCCTTACGAACAAGAGGCTCACCGCCTGTCAGTTTAATCTTACGGATTCCCAGATCTGCTGCGCACCTGCAGATGCGGAGAATCTCATCGTATGTGAGGATTTCTGCATGAGAAAGGGATTTTACGCCTTCTTCCGGCATACAGTAAATGCATCTCAGATTACATCTGTCTGTCAGGGAAATCCTTAAATAATCTATTTCTCTTCCATATTTGTCTATCATCGGCTCTACCTGCCTTTTACTTTCTAATAATTGATTTTCCTGTTACCGGATACGGGTGAACCGCAACCTTTGTAACCTTTTCTTCTGTTATTCGTCGTCAAAATCACAGGCAATATTTTCTCTCATAATCGTTTGACACTCCATACTCCGCAGTCTATACTTAATGTATCAAGATTATTAAAATCCTTACCGGACGAAAGGAACTGTCCTATGAAAATCAACGAACAATACCACAACCTGAATCTGCTCGAGAATGTTACCTATGAGTTTCTGGGTCGTGACGGAGAAACTCATGAAGAAACAGAACCAATCCTTGTGGAACACATGATGGATGTATATGTAAATGAACGTCTGACCATGAAACTGATCTGTATCCCACAACATCTGGCTGAACTGGTTCTGGGGCGTCTTTTTACTGAAGGAATCATCTCTTCTGCTGATGACGTTGACCAGATCTACATCTGTGAATTCGGCAAACGTGCCCGCGTGATCCTGAGTAAAAATAAATCCGGGCAGTCTCATGAGGAAAATGAAGATTATGTTGCTCCTACTCCGACCTGCTGCACCGGAAATCGTGTTCTTAATGATTATTTTATCACAGATCAGCCAATGACGCCAGTTACACCTGTCCCATGGAAAAAACAGTGGATCTTTGATCTTGCAGACTGTTTCGCCAATGGTACCCCGCTTCACAGCCAGACCTGGGCAACTCACAGCTGTTTTCTTGCCTGTGGCGGAGAACTGCTCTTTCAGTGCGAAGATATCGGACGTCATAATGCTCTGGATAAGGCCATCGGTTATGCCCTGCGCCATAATATTGACCTGAAAAAATGCGTGGTTTATTCCAGTGGACGTATCCCTACAGATATGGTGATCAAGGCAATCCGCGCCGGAATACCGGTTCTGGCAAGCAAGGCATCCCCTTCCGCCGAGGCAGTTGCCATGGCCAAAGAATACCACCTTACCCTTATCTGTGCCGCGCGACGTGACCGTATGAAACTCTTTACCGGAAATAATCCGACAGAATAAATTCTGCAATACACTCTGCATTGTCCAGTTCAAAGAATGGAACATTTTCCAGTACAGACAGTGCATCTCTTTCCTCTGCATCCAGGTTTGTGGCGATCGCCATCAGTTTTTCCGGATTGCAGACACTTTCTGCCGAATTTCCCTTACGGATAATTTCAATTTTCGGATAAGTACTGTATTTAAATCCTTCCAGTAAGATCAGATCTGCCTCCGGAAAAAATTCTGCCAGCTCTTTTTCGGAAATCTGCGGCTGCTGTTTTACCAGCATATATTTGCCTGCTGAAAAAACTGCTGTGCCGTAGGCTCCGGACTGAAGCTGACAGTATGTATCCGTTCCTGGTACGTCCGGCACGAAATCATGCCCGTCATGCTTCAACACCGCCACTTTAAGGCCCTTGTCTTTAAAAATCTCCAAAAGCCTGCAGATCAGAGTTGTTTTCCCTGAATTCTTTACACCGCTGATTGCAAATATTCTTTTTCTTTCCACCTGTTTGCTGCTCCTCTCAAAGCAAAATCGCGCCCACTTTATCCCCTGCGTTCAGGCTTCTGCTTTCCTGATTTTCCATGGTTTTTGTATCAATCAGGCAATTGCAGCCGGCCATGGAACTGAGGACTCCGTTAGAGTGAAGACCATTGGGAAGATGAAATTTTCCATTTTCCAGATATGCCCGGATAAAGCGGCGGCCCTTGATTCCTTTTTCAAAGTTATCAGCCATAATGCCATTTACTTCTTTCAGACCGATTGATGGATCCTGCATCATTTTTTCCAGTGCAGGACGAATCAAAAGTTCTATGCTGACTGCAACACCAAAAGGATTTCCGGAGAGACTGATGATCGGAATCTCTCTTTCTGAAGCGCAATGATCTGTTGCAGTTATATCGGAAGTCTTTTTATATGCAGAAAACAGTGTAGGCATTCCCGGTTTCATCTTTACCCTCCAGAAAATCCGCTCTGCCCCCATCAGTCTCAGGGACTCATGCATAATGTCCTTCTTGCCTACAGATACACCTCCCGTAGTGATGATCATATCTGCCACTTTTGCTGCTTCTTTTAATTTCTCAGACATAACCGTCGGATCATCTTTAACTGCTTCCATATGGAAAGATTCGATTCCCAGTTCACGCAGTCTGACAGACAGCATTGTCATATTGCTGTTGTAAATTTTTCCTTCCGGCAATGGAATTCCCGGTTCTACCACCTCATCTCCTGTAGTCAGAAGCACGATTCTCGGTTGACGGTAAACCGGCACTTTCGCCACTCCCATTCCGGCCAGAATTGCTGCCTCCACATATCCAATATGTGTTCCTTTTTTCAGAAGTGTAGTTCCCTTTTTGAAATCCTCTCCTGAGAAGCAATAATTACTCCATCGCTTCTGTTCACTGTAAACTTCTACCGTATCTTCTCCATAATCGGTATCCTCCTGATAAATACAGCAGTTGCAGCCATTGGGTATTGCAGCCCCTGTCATAATGCGCACTGCCTGTCCCTGCTGGATTTCTCTTTCCGAATACTGTCCGGCATCGATTTCTTCCATGACTTTCAGCCTCACCGGATGCTCTTTAGTGGCACCTGCAAGGTCCTCTGCCTTACACGCATAGCCATCTACCGGAGAGCGGTCAAAAGGAGGATTGTCAAACCCTGCCACCATATCCTGCGCTAGGACTCTTCCCCCTGCTTTATTCAGTTCTGTTTCTTCTGTCTCGTTTATTACAGGCGTATGCTGCAGAATCTGTTCCACTGCCTGTTCTACACTGATTCCCTCCACGCACTAATTCCTCCTCTTGTATATTACATTTTTATAGTCTTTTCAATACCTTTATAACCACCGGGTCAATTGACGGATATATTAGTTTTACCTTTTGAACTCTATAGCAATTTCAGAGAATAATATCACTAAGATACTCCATTAGAGCCTTATTTTTTATAAACCAGATTGTCTTCAGTATTTTGGAAATTGCTATAACATCATAATATTCAGCCCACTGCTGAAGAATTACATATTTTTCATCTCTGTTGGAGAATGATTTCTCCTTCTCTCAGCCTTCCTGCCTCCAGAATCTGACAGAATACAAACCAGGGTTCCATGGGCGTGCATACCTTTTCTCCCTTATAGGCATCTGATGCAGGACCGCCCGCACCGATCCTGACTGCTTCCAGAAGTACATCTCCACAACGAAATCTGTTCCCCTCCGCAATACTGTTCCAGTTAATCCCTTCCACAAGGAGATTTTCTCCAAATCTGCCATATCTGAATTCTTCTTCGGACTGTTCGAAATATTCTTTTACCTTCTCATAAGGAAGAAGACTGACCTGCTTTCTTCCGCCCATTCCATAATGCACATCTCCCACAAGTCCCTGCAGATCAGCTTCGCATTCATGAATGTTCTGCGAGCAGGTCTTGCGTTCCTTACTGATGCATACACATAATATCTTCGCCATTTTCTGTCTCATCCTTCCTGATGTGTTACTGTTCACTCCGTTCACAGCAACACGCTTCGCGATGCAAAAAATATGAACCTCCTTGCGCAAAGCCCAAGGAGTATCGTTTGCTTTGCAAACTCAATTTATGCTAATCGCATAAATTCGCGCGGTATGTCTCGGGTTTTCTGTGACCTTCGCTCACAAAAAACACCTCGCGGGATATTACCAGTGAACAGTAACCCTGATATCTCTTTATAAAACCATGTACTGCTGTTTTTCCTGCTTTCTCAGATCGCCCAGAATGCAATATTCACATTCTTTCCTGCATTCTGCAGATGCTCCACAAGTTCTTCTGCTACCTGTTCTTTCCTTTTTTCTGTGATTCCCAATTCCACGTTACTCTTATTGATAGCACCACCGAAGTAGAAATTAATATCCGTTGCCTGCTCAAACAGCATCACACCAAGCAATGCTGCCGCATCTTTTTTTCGTTTCAGCCTGTTAAAGGACAGCCTGTCCTCCATCCATTCTTCACAATATTCAAGTAAATGCTCAATCGTAAGAAATCCCTCTGTCACCAGCTCTGTACCTTCCAGCTTATAATAGGCAGGAACGTCTCCGCAGGCAGTTTCACTAAGAGAGATCAGCTCTTTATCCAAATACCTGGCAGCACACTGTGCAGTAGTTCCGCCGCAGATTACATGATATCCCTCTGAATCGAAAAAGGACTTCAGATATCGCTCATCATGTTCCTCCTTACTTGGCGGACCGATCATAAGGTTTACCACCTGTTTATGCCGCATCCGCAGAACAATGGCTGTAATATCATCATCCGTTTCATTCAGATTCAGATCCAGGCTGGCCTCTGCCAGATAGCCTGCCATCTCCTGTGCGCTCATCCCTTTATGGTACTTTGCCCTGCAGAAAGCCATTACATCATCTCTTCCCCAGCCGCCGTTGGTAGTTTTTCCCATTCCCGCATTGGTGACACCGTCGGACATAATGATCAGCATATCCTCATCTTTCAGTTCAAAACAGCTTTTATGGATTTCCTTCTCTTCGATCATACTTGTCTCCACCGGATAATCAAAGAGCTCGCCATCCCGGATCAGAATTGCATCCGGATTATCAAACTGATAAAGGCTTACCTGTTTCCCCTGAAAATTCAGCACTGTAAAGGTGGCATATGCCAGATTTCTCACACTGCACACAGGAAGCGTTTTTGCCACTGCACGCACTGCCTCATCCAGTTCCACCTGATTAATGATCATGGTACTGAGCATGGTCGCAGTCAGCGTGGAAAGGATATTCGCCTTTACTCCGCTCCCAAGTCCGTCAGAAAGCACCAGAACATGGTCTTCATCATTTTCTTCAATCTTATAGCAGTCCCCACAGAGAAATTCTTTCTTTTTATTCAGGCTCACATGACCAAAATCCATGCATAAGCCGTCAAATTCCACATTCAGTCCATGATGCTTATTTCTTTTCATTCTCTTCTTCACTCTCCAGAAGTATGGTATTTTTCAGTTTTTCTACTGCCACTTTGGTGTCCGCAGCAGTTTCTCCAAGAAGTCCGGCGATCTGCTGCACGATCTTCAGCTGTTCTTCTACCAGCTTATCTGCCATACGCGCAGCTTCAATCTGGGCATTATGAATCTGATCTTTATGCTTCCGCTCCTTTGTAATATCCTTCATAATGCAGAGAATCATTTTATTTTCTTTATCATTCGTCATTACGCGATCCAGATAACATTTCTGATCCTCCAGATAAATCTCATCCTGCATCAGATTCCGTTCAAAAGCCAGTATACTCGCCAGACTGTAATCATCCATGATCTCCGATACCGGTTTCCCGATCAGGCGCCGCTTTTTCGGCATATTGAACAATTTGGACGCCGCCTCATTCATCTGAATGATCTTCAGATTATAATCCACAGTTACCAGAAGTCCGGGCATGGCATTAAAGACTTTATTGGAGTAACTTTCCTGTTTTGCCCGCATATATGGAATACACATGGCAACCTCAGCCTTATTCTGGATAATGGCAATTGCCTTTTCCCTGCATGTGTTGTACCCGCAGGCACCGCAGTTTAATTCATCCTTTGGAGAAAATTTTCCCATTTCCGCCAGAGCATCCCTGATTTCTTCCTCTGAGACCTCTTCCTGTTCCTGTGCAGGACAGTAACCGAAATTCTTTCTCAATTCAAATCCCGGAAGTTCATAGTCTCCCTGCTCTCTGTGAAAATCTTTTCCAAAGGCTGCATTCTTCACTGCAAGAACATCTGCCAGATAATGTCCCTTCTTCATCTGGAAAGAAGGACCTGCCACACAGCCGCCGCTGCATGCATACATCTCAAGAAAGCAATTTTCAAAATCCTCCGGATGAAGTTCTTCCAGAACCTCCCTGCACTGCTCCATCCCACTTACAGAAAGCCTGCGGATTCCCTTTACAGCCCCAAGCAGGTCTGTTAAACCATCCGCAATGGCGATTTCTCTGGAACGGTAGGCAATCTGCTCAGGTTCTTTCTCAGTTATGGAAATCCCTTCTTTTTTCATCCATTGTGCCAGCTCTTCCAATGTGATCACATAATCCACTTCATTTCCTGAGTCTCTCAACTCTGACATAGCTGAAATACAGGGACTTACATAGACAATCTCTGCCTTCGGATATTTTTTTTTCAGATAACTGGCATGAAACTGCATCATAGAGGCAGACTGTACCAGATTTCCCAGAAGATGCGGATAGTGTTTCTTGACAAGCTGTACGATTACAGGGCAGGCAGAAGAGATCATTATTCCCGGCTCTTTCTGTTCCGCAAAAAGTGCTCTGTACTGCGAAATCATCAGGCTTGCACCTTCTGCTGCATCCGCTGCATCTGCAAATCCCAGCTTCTTCATCGCTTCCCTTATTCCATTGATACCGGTTACCCCAAAACGTGCCAGATATGCTGGATGAAGAGAGGCTATAACCTGCGTCTTATTCTCCATTGCATTGCAGATTGCAGGAATCATATTCTGCTCTTCCTTGGCATCCTGCGGGCAGACAAGGATACACTTCTCACAGTAAATACACTGACTTTCTATGATCCTGGCCTGATGATCATGAACACGTATCGCCTTGACCGGGCAGTTCCGAACACATTTGTAACAATTTTTACAACTGACTTTTTTAAACTGAAGGATTGACTGAAATCTCTGCATGCCTCGTACTCCTTATTATGTAACACTATATTTTTCACAAAAAATTATCTGTAACCGTTCCGTACTTTCACAGAATGATGTACTGCCGAATGATTATTTTTGCCTTTCCATAAAGGAATATGGAGCTGCCGCAAGGACAGCAGATCCATGTGCGACAGCCCCATATAATATTTACGATATCAGATCCGGAACTTTGTCTCCGATATTGTTTTATGCTTTCTCAATCTTAATTGCGCATACCTTATATTCAGGAATTCTTGCGTATTTGTCAAGTGCGGCGTTGGTCAGCCAGTTTGCATTTCCATCCGGGAAGTGGAATGGCATCCAGCTCTCACCCGGTGAGGTCTTTGTACCTACACGAGCGGTAGATTCAATGGATCCTCGTCTGGAAGAAACTCTGACTTTATCACCGTTTTTGATACCCAGCTTATCGGCATCTACGATGTTCATTTCGATAAATGACTTACCTTCTATCTCCATAAGCTCAGGTGTCTTTCCTGTCATGGCTCTTGTTGTGTAATGATACAGAATACGTCCTGTCATAAGGATGATCGGATATTCCTTATCCGGAAGTTCTGCTGACGGTACATATTTTGCAGGGTAGAACCAGCCAAGACCACGGGAGAATTTACCAACATGCATGATCGGTGTTCCCGGATGATCCTTGGAGGTACATGGCCACTGAAGTCCCTGTCCATGAACTTCTTCACTGTCAAGACGTTCATGGCTGATACCTGCGAAGCTCGGTGTCAGGGATGCGATCTCATCCATGATCTGAGCAGAAGTCAGATGTGGCTGCGGATATCCCATGCGGTTCATCAGATCAATAATAATATCTGTATCCAGTCTCATCTCTCCAGGTACTGTGACAGCCTTGCGGACTCTCTGTACGCGGCGCTCTGTATTGGTAAATGTACCCTCTTTCTCTGCATAGCTTACACCAGGAAGGATAACATCTGCATACTGAGCTGTCTCTGTCATGAAAAGTTCCTGAAGTACAAAGAAATCAAGACTCTTTAATGCTTTGATAATGTGTGTGGTATCCGGATCAGTAACTACCGGGTCCTCACCATAGATATACAGACCTTTGATCTCGCCTGTGATTGCTTTCGGGAATACATCAGTTGCATGAGTTCCTATATTCGGATCAAGTTTTACACCCCATGCTTTCTCAAATTTCTCACGAACTGCAGGATCAGTAACCTTCTGATATCCTGGATATACATTCGGCTGAGCGCCCATATCGCAGGCACCCTGTACGTTATTCTGTCCACGAAGCGGGTTAACACCACAGCCTTCACGTCCAAGCTTACCAACCATCATTGCCATATTGGACATGGACATAACGCCCTCTGTACCTGTGGAATGTTCGGTTACACCAAGACAGTAGATGATTGGAGCGCGGTCAGCTTTTGCATACATGATCGCTGCTTTTCTCAGATCGTCTGCGTCAATGTGGCAGATTTCAGCTACCTTCTCAGGTGTGTAATCTTTTACGATTTCCTTTAATTCTTCAAAACCTTCGGTACGCTCTGCAATGAACTTGTCATCCTGAAGACCTTCAGAAAGGATCACATTCATGATGCCGTTTGCAAAAGCAACATTTGTACCAGGTTTCAGTTTCAGATGGATATCTGCTTTCTTAGCCAGACCGATATCACGAGGATCAACTACGATCAGCTTGCAGCCTCTCTTGATGGCCTGACGGATCTGCATGCCGACTACAGGATGTGCTTCCTCAGGGTTGGAACCAACCAGCATGATCAGATCTGCATTCTTTGTGATATCCTCAATTGGGTTTGTCATGGCACCTGAGCCAAGAGTCATCGCAAGACCTGCTACAGATGCGGAATGACATACACGTGCACAGTTATCTGTATTGTTGGTGCCGAAGCAGCAGCGAACCATCTTCTGTACCATGTAAATATCTTCATTGGGTGATCTGGAACATGCAAAGCCTGCAAGAGAATCAGAGCCGTACTGTTTCTTGATCTCCATAAATTTGGAAGCAACAAGATCCAGCGCCTCATCCCATGTTGCACGTTCGAATTCACCTGTCTCTTTATTCTTGATCAGCGGATATTTAATACGCTCCGGTGACTGTACGAAATCGAAACATCCGCTGCGTCCCTTAACACAGAGCAGCCCTTTGTTGGACGGTCCGTTTACAGCTTCTGTATCTACGATCTTTCCGTCTTTTACAAGGAGATAATACTGGCAGCCTGTTGCACAGTGAGGACAGGTAGTCAGAACCTTCTTGTCAATCTGGTACGGACGATATTTCTTTCTGCGCTTCATGGTCAGTGCACCTGTCGGACAGGCCTGTACACAGTTACCGCAGGATTCACAGATACCTTCGTTCCATTTATGTTTGTAATGTGCACCGATCACTGACTGGAAACCACGATCCATAGTGTCGATGGCACCTCTTCCCACAATCTCCTTACATGTATTCACGCAGCGATGACAGAGAATACACAGGCTTGGATCATAGGTAAAGAATTTATTGGTATCATCTATCGGCATATCCTTCATTTCACCGGGATAGCTTGTCTCAGTCACACCATATTCAAAACAGTAGTCCTGTAATTTACAGTCACCGTTTGCCTCACAGGAGAAGCAATGTACACGATGATCAGAAAGAAGGAGGTCAAGGGTATCTTTACGATATGCAACTACCTTCTCTGACATTGTCTGTACTTCATCACCCTCTGAGCAGCGAAGTGTACATGCCGTATCAAATTTGGTTCTTCCATTGTTTGTTACTTCTACCACGCACAAACGACAGGAACCATCCGGCAATACATCTTCCAGATAGCAGAGTGTAGGAATCTCCACTCCGATCTGTCTGGCAGCCTGCAGAATGGTCGTACCTTTTTCCACTTCTACAGGAATTCCATCTATTGTCAAATGAATCATCTTTTCACCCTCCTTAATTCACAGAAATTGCGCCGAATACACAATTTTCCAGACATGTTCCGCACTTAATACACTTGGAGGTATCAATGCTGTGAGGCTCTTTCTTATTGCCTGTGATCGCACCAACCGGACAGTTTCTCGCACACTTGGTACATCCTTTACATTTCTCAGGATCGATCACATAAGAACGCATTGCCTTACATACATGAGCCGCGCACTTTTTATCAACAATATGCTCTACATATTCATCTCTGAAGTTTCTTAATGTGGAAAGTACAGGAAGCGGTGCACTCTTTCCAAGTCCGCAGAGTGAACGGTCCTTGATAAAGTTTCCAAGATGCTCCAGTTTATCCAGATCCTCTACTTCACCCTTTCCGTCTACGATCCTCTCAAGGATCTCAAGCATACGCTTGGTGCCGATACGGCAGGGACCACATTTACCGCAGGATTCTCTCTGGGTGAAGCCCATAAAGAAACGTGCAACCTCTACCATACAGGTATGTTCATCCATAACTACCAGACCACCGGAACCAACGATCGCACCATATTTCTTAACAGAGTCGAAATCAAGAGGTACATCCAAATGTTCTTCTGTCAGACATCCACCGGATGGTCCGCCAATCTGAACAGCCTTGAATGCAGCGCCGGATTTCAGACCTCCACCGATATCGAAAATAATCTCTCTTAAAGTTGTTCCCATCGGAACTTCGATCAGACCTGTATTTTCGATAGAACCGGTCAATGAGAAAGTCTTTGTTCCAGGTGAACCCTCTGTACCGATACTTCTGTACCAGTCAGCTCCTTTGAGAATGATCTCCGGAATATTTGCATAAGTTTCTACGTTATTCAGAACAGTAGGCTTTGCCCACAATCCCTGTTCAACTGTACGGGGCGGTTTTACACGAGGCATGCCTCTGCTTCCTTCGATAGATGCAGTCAGGGCAGAACCTTCACCACATACAAAAGCTCCTGCACCACGGTTGATATGCATATGGAAAGAGAATCCTGTTCCAAGAATATTGTCTCCCAGAAGTCCGTTCTCCTCCAGAACTGCAATTGCATGTTTCAGACGTGCTACAGACTGCGGATATTCTGCACGTACATAAATATATCCATGCTGTGCTCTTACTGCGTAAGCTGCAAGCATCATACCTTCGATCAGACGATACGGATCACCTTCCATTACGGAGCCATCCATAAATGCTCCCGGGTCACCCTCATCACCGTTACAAACCACATAATGAACAGGATCAGCCTGGCGTGCTACCTGAATCCATTTCTTACCTGCCGGGAAACCGCCGCCACCACGTCCGCGGATACCGGATTTATCAACCTGATCAATAACCAGATCCGGATTCATCTCAAACATTGCTTTCTCCAGAGCCTGGAAACCGCCGCTTGCTATGTACTCATTCAGAGATTCTGCATCAAACTTACCACAGTTCTTCAAAACAATACGGGTCTGTTTCGCGATAAACGGAATATCTTCCGGTCCGCGGCTTACTTTACCGCCTTTCTGATAAAGCAGTCTCTCGATAGTCTCATTACCCTGAACACTCTTCTCAAAAATCTCCTGGCAGTCTTCGATCTGAACCTTCGTATACTGGATCACATCGTCGCCTTTCTGGATACGAACAAGTGGTCCAAGTTCACAGACACCCTGACATCCTGTTTTCTTTATACCTACATGTGCATCTTTGTCATGAGGTCCAAACTCAATGGTAACTCCCGGAGCATCTTTGGCAATCTCCATGAATTTCTCATAAATTTTCTGAGAACCGGTTGCCACACATCCGGTACCTGAACAGACAAGAATACGACAGTCATAAGAATTAAGTTCTTTCACAGCTTCTTCTCTGATCTGCTCCAATACTTCCTTATTCTGGATCATCCCTGTTCGCCCCCTCTCAGTTTATCAATCAGCTCATCTGCCTTCTCCGGAGTCATTCTCGGATATACCTCTTCATTGACCATCATAGTCGGTGCAAGTCCGCAGGCACCAAGACAGGAAACTGTTTCCACAGTAAACATCATATCGTCTGTCGTCTTCTTTGTCTTTGACAGCCCCAGTTTCTTATAAAGTTCCTCCAGAACCGGTATTGATTTTCTTACATGACAGGCTGTTCCGTCACAGACCTTGATCACATATTTACCTTTCGCATCAAATGAGAAATTCTCATAAAATGTGGCAACACTGAACGCTTTCGCTTCTGTCACACCGATCTGCTCCGCAACATATGTAAGCAATTCTTCCGGGAGATATCTGTACACCCCCTGAATATCCTGCATGATCGGAATCAGTGATGCCGGCTTTTTACCATAGAAAGCAATGATCTCATCCGCTTTCTGATAAAATGACTGATCTAGCATTTCGCACCCTCCTTATACCTGTTTTTTCTCTTTTTATTGCACTCTTTACATATTGTAACGTTAATTATATGCCTTTTTCGTCATTTTCACAAGCGCATTTATAGAAATTTTCTAATTTTTTATCATTTTCCTCTATAGATGTTTATTTTGTTTGTCTAATTTTTATCAGTTTTGTTCAATACTAAACCATCTCAGATGTAAACCAAACTAAACTAAATCAAACTGAACTGCCATTCTTTCTCTAGAGCGTGTCTGAAAAAGGCTTTCTGCAAGATGTGCGTCACAATCAGTCCTAACAAAAAACAGACCACATTTTATGATCTTTGTTTCATAAAATGTGGTCTGACTGTTTCATGCGTTCTTTTTATTGAGCCTGGAAATAATATCCAACGCCCCATTTGGTGTGTACATACTTCGGTTCACTTGGATTGGTTTCAATCTTCTCACGGAGACGGCGGATATGTACGTCTACAGTACGGACATCACCCGGATACTCATATCCCCATACAATATTCAGCAAGTTCTCACGGCTGTAAACCTTATTCGGATTAAATACCAGAAGCTCCAGTACATCAAATTCCTTTGCTGTCAGATTAATCTCTTTACCTGCAATAAATACACGTCTGCCTTCACAGTCCATACGAAGATCGCCCACCTGAATGCTCTTTGCCTTTTCTTTCTCCTCGTGGTCGCTTCCCGCACGGCGCATGATCGCTTTGATACGTGCCTTAACTTCCAGGATATTGAACGGTTTGGTGATATAATCATCCGCACCATATTCAAGACCAAGGATCTTATCCATATCCTCGCCCTTAGCTGTCAGCATCACGATCGGCACATTGGAAAATTCACGGATCTGCTGGCATACTTCCAGCCCGTCCATCTTCGGCAGCATCAGATCCAGAAGGATAATATCATATTTTTTATCTTTTGCTTTCTCTACTGCCTCTTCTCCATCATAAGCGCAGTCTACCTCCATACCATCCTGTTCCAGACTAAAACGGATTCCTTTTACGATCAGTTTCTCATCATCTACTACCAAAACTTTCCTGCTCATTCGGTTCTCCTTATCCTACTACTATCTCATCTTTTATCTTTGCAAAAGTACCTTCTTTGATACCCTGTACATTCATAATATCCTCTATCGCAGCAAATGGCCCGTTCTCTTCTCTGTAGGCAATGATCGCCTGCGCACGTGTTGCACCGATCCCCGTCAGCGTAGTAAGCTGAGCTTCATCTGCTGTATTTATGTTGATCCTGTTATCCTGCTGAACCTGAGCGGTCATCCCCGTGTTCTGTCCTGTCCCGGCACTTCCATTCATCTGTCCATCTGATGCCCCGGACATCTCTGCCGGATCCAGTCCCTGCCGCTCCATCTCTTCCTGTGTGAGAATATAAAGCTGCTGTCCGTCTGTCAGAACTCCTGCACGGTTTACACAGGTTAGAGCTGCCTCGGGAAGATATCCTCCCGCTGCCTCAATCGCCTGAAACACCCGGCTCCCGGCTGCCAGCTGAAAAACTCCCGGATTCGCAACTGCTCCGCAGACATCAACATAGATCATCGCCTGCTGCATTTCCTTATCAGAAACTGCTTCTGACCCATTATCTATATCAGCATCTGAAATATGTTTCCCGGAATCACTTCCTGTCCCATTACCTGCATCTGAACCATCTGATTCTGCCTGTTTTTTCCAGGACTCTGCAGAACTGCCATCATCATTCTGTCGATCTTCTGTATCAGCTTTCTTCTCATCTGTATCTTTCTTCGACTTCTGTCCTGATGTTTTCTCTTCTGATGACTCCGCATCCACCTCTGCCTTTGCTTCCTGCAATCCATCTATCAGAAACTGTGCCTCTCTGCTCTTACATCCTGTCAGTCCTGTAAGAAACAAAGTTCCACATAATATCAGTGTCACAGTATAACAACATCTGTTTTTTATTTTTATCATAAGGGTCCTCCTCTTATTTCTCAGAGTAAGAGTCCCCCTGTCCATAATGCCACCCTTATTGTAACGAAATCTTAATGATTTTACAATAGTAAACTCTTATTTTTGCCACTTAAATATAACAATTCCGGAAATCGCGATCAGCAATCCAAGGATTTTGCGCCATTCAAAGGGTTCTTTATCTACCCCAAACAATCCAAATAATTCAATTACATAAGCAACTGCCAGCTGCGAAATAACGATCAGCATTGCTGCCCTGGCAGGTCCAAGGGCTCCCATACTCTGGATTACTGTAATGGTAATAAACGCTCCGATCACTCCGCCAAGAAGTGTATATTTATTGTTCACCTGCCAGAGTGCAGCCACACTTTCCCGTCCTGTAAAAAGCCAGGCAAGAACGCAGACTGCAAAAGCCGACAGCTGTACCCATCCGGTTGATACCCAGAGGCTGGTCTGCTTTGTCACCTCCGTATTAAAAACACCCTGAATGCTCATCAGTGCCCCTGAAATCAATGCCACTATAAATCCCCACATAAATCTGCCCTCCTGGATAATATGATCATTCTGCTTACTCCGGTAATCATTTCTGTACCGAAAAGAGGTACTGCCGTTTAGCAGCACCTCTTGTTTTCTTTAGTATCAGTTTATTCAGTTACGAAAAAATCATACAGCAAATTTCTTCATTGTGGAATATGGACTGTAAACTCTGGACTTGTTCTTGGAGGTTCTATTCCAGGATCGCACTGTCACATACCAGGTACCTTTCTTTACGTTTGTAAAGGTTACAGTTACGGTATTTTTGCCTTCTGTACGTTTCACATATTTCTTAACCGGATACTTCTCTCCTGCGGAGGTCTTGTATTTGGTTCCGAGCAGAATCTCATAACCTGTGGCATTTTTACATTTTGTGTAAGTAACAGTCACTGTGTTTCCTTTTACAGTGATATCCCTGATCTTTGGCTGCTGTGGTGTGACAACTGTGATCTTGATCTTTTTAACCTTTGTCCAGGAACCATAGACCTTATTGCCCTGTGCATCCAGAACCCAGCTTCGGGCTGCCACATACCAGGTACCTTTTGCCAGATATCTGAAAGATGCCTGTGGCTTGCCGGTTGAGGAAACTGTTTTGCTGAATTTACCGGTCTTAAGCATATCTGATTTCCTGCTGATCACGAAGTCATAACCCTGAGCACCGGCACATCCTTTGGCAAGTTTGACAGTAAGCTTGTTTCTGTCAATGGAGTAGCTGGAAATCTTGGTGTCGGCAGGTCGCAGGTATGCACCGTTTTCATCTGTGATACTTCCGTCTGTGTGAATAACTCTGCCATTGAGGGATTCTGTACCAAATGCCATGAAATAATCCTGTCCTTTGGAAAGGGTAAAGTCAGCATATGGAATGCTATCCTCAAATGCACCGCCTACAGTTACAGTCTGGATACACTGCAGAACCCCATTCTCAACATCATACCAGAACAGATTTGCCATAAGTCCTGCACAGGAGGCATCTGCTTTTACAGAAAGCACAGCCGGAAAATCAAAAGTTCCGTTTCTTCCAAGATGGAAACCGAAATCATTCTGGTTTGTGGAAATCAGGCTGTATAATGCTGCCGGGATATATTCTGCTGTGTTTGTAACAGAAAGATCGGTATCTGCAGGTGTTTCTGCTGTAATGGAAGTACCGTTAATCTTCCAGATGAAACCATTCTCCATATCAAGATTCAGGGAAATATCTTTTCCTTTTATCCCGGATAAAACGGAAGCAGGAAGTGTCCTGGCACCATTCATGATAATGGAGATGGTATCTTTTTCTTTGGATGTCTTGATCAGATCATTAACAGTATCCCAGCTTTTCTTCTGGAAACTTCCCTCAATGTAAGGTTCCCCGTCACCAAGCTTTCCGAGATTTTTTGTATCCTGATGTTTGCATCGTTTACAGGTGTAAGTTATGATTCCGTCAGTTTCTGTAGTTGGTTCTGTAGTGATAACGCCGTTGTCATAGTCATGGC
Source organism: Blautia sp. DFI.3.45 (assembly GCF_020593505.1). NCBI lineage: Bacteria > Bacillati > Bacillota > Clostridia > Lachnospirales > Lachnospiraceae > Blautia > Blautia sp. DFI.3.45. The sequence goes on along the minus strand of NZ_JAJDMI010000006.1, from coordinate 20,690 downwards.
CGTATGCGGAAATGGTATAACCATAGGAAAGTGTTTCATTACAGTCTGTGCAGTAGGTATCTCCGCTGTAGCCGCTGGAAGTGCAGGATGGAGAGGAGTAGTAACGTTCTGCGGTATGTGGGTGTGTACATGCTTTTCTGGTGATTTTAAATTCAACAGATTTATTTACATAATTGTCAGCATCTGTACCATTATAAACTGCTCTAGCGGAAACTTCTTCTCCTACAGGTAATTCTTTAGAAATATCGGAATCATTCCATTTCCAGTCATCCTCGAAACAGTTCTTAACATCTCCGACTTTCTTACATGACCATGAGACGGGTATTGTAGTAATGGTTGGTTTATTTGAAGGTGCTTGTGCTTTTGAAATGATAAATTTCCATTCTGGTGCAGATATGTAAGTAGCTGAACTGTAGTATTCACCTTCCTCTACATTAATCTTAAAAGTATAAGTACCCGCATCTGTGGGGCTGTTTATGGGTGAAATTCCATCTTCTTTAAAATACGTTACTTGAGTAATTTCACCATGACCAGTGACATCATCTTTCCATTTGATACATTTACTAATATCAACAGGGTTATCTTTATTATATGTAAAATTTGGCTGTGTAAAAACAAATTGGTCAGCGGTGGGATCTGTTTTTATACGACTAAATTGCTTATTATTGAAAGAATACTTCCTTTCTTCAGTTCCAACAGTTATAATGTGCTCTGCTTCAGTTAGCCATGCATACAAATTAGTGTTATTAGGTTCAACATTTGTATGATTTACAGGTGTCCATGGACTACCGTCAACTTTTACCTTTAAAGAATCAGGATTGTTAATAGTACAACAGTAAACCTCATCTTGGTCGTTTTTTGGGGAACCGGATACAGAAGAGGCTTTTACCGAGCCGCCATTAATGGTAATATTTTCGCAAGAACCTCCATATCCATAGCCGCCACCAATTCCGGCACCACCCGTAGAACTAGCATTTACAGAAGCATTATTAATGGTAATATCACTGCCAGCGCATTGCTTGCTGCCACCAATTCCAGCACCATACGTAGAACTAGCAATTACAGAACAACTATCAATAATAATATTACTGCAAGAGCCGGAGCCTTGATAGCCGCCACCAATTCCGGCGCCATCCCCATCGATACTACGAGCATTTAAGATTCCTGCAGTAGTGTCTGAATCATTGGTTTTTATTATAAGCTGAGCTTCGTTATCTTTCTGTAAACCGGCTTTATAGTTATCCTTTGTTATAAGACTATTTGTGCCTGTTAAATGGATAGTGACTGCAGCCTTCACATTTCCCATTATTTGCAGTGCCGGACCAGCAAATGTATTGATATTTACGTTATTAAGATAAATGTTGATATTGGCTCCCGCCAAAATCTTTCCTCCATCAACCACAATTCTATTTCCTGTTTCCTGGCTACATATGAATTTGTGATTTCCTGCCGACTTTATAGTATAAACTCCTTTCGTAACCTTATCGTTATCAGCTAAATCAACAATTTCTCCAGCTTGTTCATTTTCCGCAGCAGCCATTGCCTCATCGGGGGCATCGTTAAATTCTGGAACCTCTTCTGAACTGAATACAGACAGTTCCTCATCTGTCTCTCCTGCCTCTTCCAGCTCCTCATTGGTAAAAATCTCCGGAGTTTCTTCCTCAGACACTACATCCGGATTTCCGGAAGTAAATTCTTCTGCAAATATGGTCTGGGGGATCATATTTGCGGAACACAGTGCAAGTGCCAGAATCCCGGCTAATAACTTTTTCCTCATGCTTTCCACCTTTCCTTTCTTTATACATGATCTTCTGCGTCTTGACTCTTTTGTCCTCTTTTTCTGAATTTGATACATAATGCGGTAATCACGACTGCCACATTAAAGGAAATGACAGCCACCAACACATAGCCGCCTGCGTCCTCATGCAGCAGAATTGTGCCGTACATTCCCGTAACGTTTATTGGCTGGCTTTGCATTATCCCCATTGCTCCCACAAGAGACAGGAATAACAGGGTACACAGAACAGACAGCCGGCAGACTGCGCGCCGCTCCTGGCGGCGGTGATATTCATGCATTCGTTTTTTTACCAGTGCGATACGGGTTTTGGTATCATACATACCTTCCAACCTCCTTCCCAAAAAACAGTCAAAAAAAGTCTTTCACTTATATAGGTACAAAAAAACCGAAAAACTCTCACCTGAAAATCAAATTTTTTTAAAAAATTTGAGAGCTGCCGAAACAGCTCCCAAAAACGGAAAATCAGGTTATATTATTGTATCGAATCTCCTTCAGATTCCCAGAACAGCGGATATCTTAATCTCTTTTTCCGTTTCGCTGAGATCAAAGTCACCACCATCTTCCACAGTCATGTGTACCTCATACAGTACGTCTTCGGATAATGTATCCGGTGTTTCACCATCTTCTGTCTGGATATGCCATTTCTCTGCCGGAACTTCTTTCAAGGTACCATCTGCGCCATATGCATACAGCTTCATAGAACCTGTTTCCCCTGAGATTCCTTTCATACGTATTGCAACGGTCGTATTCGGATGTACATTCTCAATTGTGATCGTGTTCAGCCATCCTTCCACATCTCCCTGGCCGCCGTCTGCTTCAAATTTCTCCTGGCTTAACACATTGCGCATTGCCTGATCCAGATCCACCTTGCGGTAAGGCATTTCCGGCAGATATACAAACCTGTCCTGAAGTCTCAGAAGTTCCAGATAACCGGTCGGACAATAAAGTGAATTTCCGCTATTCCCGGCATACATACCGATAGCCATGTTATTGTATCCCGGTTTGTCAGAAATATCCATGGTAAATACAGTCTCGCCTGTCTCAAAATCAAGCATGATATACTGCCACATACCAGTTTCCAGATTCTGTACATATCCGTAAATATATCCTGTTGCAGTGGACAGCTTCATCATGGAAGTGTCAGACAGATCACTTCTGCACCAGATACTCTTCATCTCATATCCGTCCTCCGTCTTAACTGTATCCACACGTTCTATACCCGGCGCGATCATTTTATTGCCCTGTCTCAGCCAGCCCACATCATAAATATTCTCATAGCTTTGTATTGAGGAATCATTATCTGCTTCTCCAAGCTTCGCACTTCCTGCACCAAACCAGTTACATACGATTGTGCTTACTGTTCCCTCTCCATCATCATATACAATTGCAGAATTTTCCACAGACACCTGTGTACCTTCCGGAAGCTCATCTATAACAGGCATACTCGCAACCTGTTCTCCTGTTTTCATATCCACCGCAATAAGATTTACCGGATCCTGATTGTCTGTAAACATAACCAGATCTTTGGTCAGAGACGGGGAACATCCACCTCCCCATGCAAGACCGCCACCTGTCGTCTCATCGCCTTCTTTGCTTTCCTTGGCACCCACACTTTTATAGGAAGTTTCCCAGACTTTTTTCACACCATTATCCGCCTTGAGCAGATAACACTTCTGATTTGTCAGAATGACCGCACCCTCCTTAGATGCCGCAATACCATTCTCTGCACCCTCTCCCGGTTCCAGTTCATATACAAACACTGCATCTGACAGATCCACATCTTCTCCATTCAAGATCTTATCGATAGCTGCACGTGAAACATAGCCAAAGGTTCCCTGCTGTTTTCTGTCGGGATAAATGCGGAAGCCTCCTGTTGCAAACCAGAGATTTCCCTCATAATCAAAAACTACAGATAACAGATTCTGATCCAGTGTTTTTCCAAGTGCTGCCTCTGCTGCCGCTTTAATATCAATATCCAGCACTTTCTCAAATTCCGGAAGTACATTTCCCTCCTCATCTGTAGCCTTAAGCATAAGTACCCGATTATCGTTCGTCGGACACACCAGACGGTTACTCTCATCTACAAAGGAATAGGAACTCTGGATCAGATAATCTCCATTATCATGCTGTTTTGGAGAAAAATATCCCAGTGTCTGTGTTTCCTCTGCATTAATATCACGGATTGCCAGTCCACCAAGCAACGGAACTACTGCATGTCCGTAAGAATCAAAAAAGACTGCCGGGGAAGCATTAGGATTAACTTTTTCATAAGAAACATTGATCTCAGAATAAATATCAACAGGCAATACCTCATCTGTTGAATCTGTATTATAGCAGTCATGATGAATATTGGAATCACTTGCTGCCATATAAGGATTCACATCCATAACCTTCGGTGTAAGTGTCTTTATAGGCAATTCTGATGTCTGACCTGCATTTTCCTCTGTCTGTGTTTCTTCTACCTGTGTTTCCTCTGCACGTACCATATTTATTGACGGTTCAGATGTTGTAGCTGCTATAAAAGCGATCATTGCAAGAATTAAAGCTCTTTTCTTCATAATTGTTTTCCTCCTGAGTGTTTTTGTCATATTACATTTCTGCGTTCAAACCAGATGGAGAGTCCTTCTTTTATTTTCTGCTCTTCCACAGGTTTCATAAAAAAATATTCTATCCGCATCCTGAACGCATGAAGCGAAAAATCAAGATCACTGCACCAGATGATTCCACATTTCGGATACAGGGAACGGAGATGTTCTGCCGCATTCAGCCCAGACACACCTGGCAATGCAAGAAACACCACTGCCGGTACTGTTTTTCGTATCCGCCCAAAAAACTGTTCCTGATTCTGATAGATTTCAATCAATGGAAAAACTTTCTTTTCTGTACAGTAATTCCTGATATATTCCGCACAGTTCTGTCCTTCCTGTTCCTGATCAGTTAATATGGCAATACAATACACGACATCCCTCCTCTTCCATTTGATGTACTCCCATTTGTTATCCTCATTATAAAAAAGTCAAAAATTTTTTCAATAATTCTGTCACGAAACGACAGAAAATGACACGAATTGCAAATCCATGGTATTGTTTTGTGATATACTTATAGCAGAATTTTATGATATCAGGGTCAAAAGTTCAAAAAGTCGTTCGTGCTTGCACGATAAGACTTTTGAACTTGGGACCCGCCAAACATGAGAAAGCAGCGATTTACGTAGTAAATCAGCGGATTTCGAATGTTTGAGAATTGCGGGAGCTGCTTTGCAGCGAAGCAATTCGTAGATATCAAGTTAGGGGCAAAATGCCTTTTGACCCTAACATCATTTTATAAATAAAGGAAGATTTACTATGAGAATTGCAATTGTTGATGATATTTCAGAAGAACGGACACTGCTTCGCAACAGACTGGAATCTCAATTTTCCAGGCGCAATGTCCACGTAGATATATTTGAATATGAAAATGGAGAAACTTTCCTCACTGCAGCGAAGGAATGTCCTTTCACGGTAGTGTTTCTGGATATTTATATGAATGGTTCTAACGGGATTGATACAGCAAAAGAACTTCGCAGGTCAGATACTGACTGTCTGCTAGTCTTTACAACAACTTCCACTGACCATGCATTAGAGGGATTTCAGGTCAGGGCTCTCCACTATCTTGTAAAGCCCTACAGTGAAAATGATATTTCCGTACTGGCAGATGAAATCCTTTCCCGCATCCCGGATTCCGGGAAATACATAGATGTAAAGGTAAACGGCAGTAATATTCAGATTCCCTTCCGGAAAATAATCTACGCAGAACATTTTTCCCATATGATCCACATTCACACTTCCGGTGAAAGGGAACTGGTCACCCGCCAGTCCTTTGATTCCTTCATAACCTCCCTGAAAATGGACTCACGTTTCTATCAGTGTAACCGGGGCGTTGTGATCAATCTGGAGCATGCCGTTGATTTTGACGGAACAGGCTTTCGCCTTGATAACGGAAGCAATGTCTCTGTCAGCCGGAAGCTGCTGAAAAACGCCAGACAGACATTTATGGAATTTCTGTTCCAAAGGAGGTCCTGAAATGACTGACATACTTCGCCCTGTACTTGAACTTTTCGTAATCATTCCCGGTATACTGCTGGCATATCTGCCTGTAAAGAACTATCTGAGGCAGACACCGCTTAAGCTGACAGCATGGCTTCTTCCCCTTTTTCTGGGAACCTGTATTTTGGGAGGGGCAGTTTGCTGTGCCCTGCAAATTCCGACCAGATGGTTCCTGTTTCCTCTGCTGCCTGTCATTATGCTCATTTACCATAAAACATTAAAAATCTCTGTCTGGAAATCCGTCAGTATTTTTCTGGCAGTCTTCGCAGTTTTTACATGTGTCAAAAGTCTGTCCCGGGCAGTCAATGCCCTTATGACTGCTGACCTACATATTACAGAAAACGAACTGTGGCTGCACACTGGTGCCGGAATTTTCTATAACGTCATCTGTCTGCTGTTTGTTCTGGCAGCCTGGTATCCTGCCCTCCACGGTGTACAGACAATGGTCGCAGACGAAAACTTTGCTCAAACCTGGTATGTATTCTGGATCCTTCCGGTAATCTTCATAGGAGTGAATCTTTTTATGATTCCTAAATACCGCAGTACTTTATATACTGGGCGAGTCCTGCAGTGTTATATTGTTTTCAGTCTTGTACTGCTCATAATCCTGCTTCTGTTTTATGTCCTGTTTCTTATGATGGCAGTCAGCCTGAACAGAAATGCCAGACTTCAGCAGGAGAACCATTTTCTTTCCCTTCAACAGGAAAGATACGAGAATCTCTGCATGGCCATTGAAGAAGCAAGGCAGGCACGTCACGATATCCGCCATCATTTTGTCCGTCTGTCCGCTCTGGCAGAACAGGGTGACATAGAAAAAATTAAAGAATATCTCTCTGCTGCAACCGGCAAAATCTCTGACTATAACCTGCATTTCTGTGAAAATCAGGCTGTTGACAGTGTTTTCGGATATTATTCCACCATTGCAGAAAGAGAAAACATTCCTTTTCATGCACTGGTTTCCCTGCCTGCTGATCTTTCCATAGATGAGATCAATCTGTGCCTTGTGTTCTCCAATCTGCTGGAAAATGCCATCCAGGCAAGTGTGAAAACAGTACCCGCCCGCAGAAAGATTAATGTGGAAGTTTATCCCCACCATAATCATCTGCTTCTGATCCATGTGGAGAACACCTTCGATGGCAAAATACAGCAAAAAAATAATATTTTCCAATCCTCCAAACGCTCTGGAAACGGCATAGGAATCGAATCTGTCCGCCACATTATCGACAAAAACGGCGGTGCCTGTGACTTTACCTATAAAGATGGTATTTTCTCTGCAAAAATAATGCTCCGGATATAATCAGTTATTGATTATACCCGGAGCATTTTGCAAAAATATTCAAATATCTCTTGAAGTATCTAAAATTATTCCATACACTCATCCAGAATTGCAGCCATCTTGTCGATGTGTTCTTTTGTGATCACAAGCGGAGGTACGATTCTGAGTACATCACTGCCTGCAGAGATCACCAGCAGTCCTTTTGCCAGCGCAGCCTTTACAACTTCACCAACCGGGCGGCCCTGGATCACGATTCCCTGCATGAAGCCCATGCCTCGTCTTGTTGCAGCGCATTCATGTTTTGCAACAATTTCATCCAGTTTCTGTTCCAGATATGGAGTCATTTCCTGTACATGTTCAATGATCTTATCATTCTCATAAATGTCAAATACTTTGCTGACTGCAGCACATACAAACGGGTTTCCACCATAAGTTGTACCATGATCACCTGGCTCCAGAGAAGCTTTGGCAGCTTTCTCATTCAATACAAACGCACCTACCGGCACACCACATCCAAGAGCCTTGGCACTTGTCATAATATCCGGCTGTACACCGTATGCCTGCCATGCAAAATAATGTCCGGTTCTTCCCATACCGCACTGAATCTCATCGAAGATCAGCATAATATCTTTCTCATCACAGATCTGACGCAGACCTTCCAGAAATTCTTTCTTCGCCGGATAAATACCACCCTCACCCTGAACAACCTCAGTGATGATCGCGCAGGTCTTATCTGTGATCTGAGCCTTTACGCTCTCAAGGTCATTAAAATCCGCAAACTTCACACCACCCATCAGAGGCTCAAAGGGCTCTCTGTAATGAGCAGTTCCTGTTACGGAAAGTGCTCCGATACTTCTTCCATGGAAGGAATGGTTCATGGCAATGATCTCATGATCTGCATGTCCGTCACGTACATATGCATATTTCTTAGCTGCTTTTAAAGCACCTTCGATTGCTTCTGTACCACTGTTGGTAAAGAATGCCTTGCTCATTTTACTTGCCTTTACCAGCTTCGCACCTGCTTCGATGATCGGCTCATTGTAATATAAGTTGGAAATATGCATCAGCTTATCAATCTGATCTTTTAATGCTTCATCATATCCCGGATAGTGATATCCCAGAGAATTTACAGCAATACCTGCTGCAAAATCCAGATATTCCTTTCCCTCGGAATCATATAAATAACATCCCTGTCCCTTTTCAAAAACAACAGGAAAACGATTATAAGTGTGAAGGATACTCTCTTCGGATTCCTTCATCTGTTCATTCATGTTCATTGTAATATTTCTCCCCGTCTTCTCTCAGAATCGCAGTACCAATACCTTTGTTTGTAAAGATCTCCAGCAGTAAGCTGTGAGGAATTCTTCCGTCAAGGATATGGACTCTGTTAACGCCTTCTTCAATGGCATCAATACAGTTTTTCAGCTTCGGAATCATACCTCCGCCTACATAACCGTCATCGATCAGTTTCTGTGCTTCATCTACATGAAGTTCAGAGATCAGGCTGGACGAATCATCCTTGTCTTTATAAACGCCTTCAATATCAGAAAGGAATGCAAGCTTCTCAGCATGAACAGCCTCTGCAATGGCACATGCAGCATCATCCGCATTAATATTATAAGTAGCGAACTCATCGTCATAACCTACCGGGAAAATGATCGGCAGGAAATCTTTCTCCAGAAGATCCTCCAGAATCTTCGGCTCAACCTTTGTAACTTCACCAACAAATCCGATGTCTCCACCCTCTGTCTGTTTCTTGCGGCATTTCAGCAGACCACCGTCTTTACCACTGATACCAACAGCATTTACACCAAGAGATTCCACCATGGCAACCAGTTCCTTATTCACCTTCGCAAGAACCATCTCTGCAATCTCCATAGTATCTTTATCTGTAACACGAAGACCGTTAATAAATTTCGGCTCCATACCAACCTTGCCAACCCAGCGGCTGATTTCCTTACCACCGCCATGAACGATGATCGGTTTGAAACCAACCAGTTTCAGAAGAACAACATCCTTAATCACGTTCTTCTTCAGTTCATCATCCAGCATGGCACTTCCGCCGTACTTTACAACTACGATTTTACGATTAAATCTCTGAATATAAGGAAGTGCCTCGATCAGCACCTCCGCCTTGTCCAAATATTTCTGATTAACCATTATTCTCTCCTTTTTTCCAGTCAATGTCTGGTCTCCATCCCTGCTTATTGCTTTTCGCAATTAAAGCAGGAGACTTACCTGATTCGGTTAAAATCACCCTTATTCACAGAATTTTGTTATGAACGGTAATCTGCATTGATTTTTATATAATCATAAGTCAGGTCACAGCCCCATGCAGTTGCTGTGGCATCACCCATCTTCACATCAGCGATTGCTGTGACAGCTTCCTCAGAAAGAATCTTCGTTGCCTCTTCTTCACTGTAATCCACAGCCACACCATTCTCAATAATCTGGATCTTACCAGCCTTACTCTCAAAGAACAGATCCACCTTCTCAGGATCAAACTTCGCACCGGAATATCCCATAGCACACAGGATTCTTCCCCAGTTTGCATCATGTCCGTAGATAGCAGCCTTTGTCAGAGAAGAAGTAACAACAGACTTGCTCAATGTAACTGCCTGCTCCTTAGACTCTGCACCAATGATCTTCACCTCAAACAGTGCAGTCGCACCCTCTCCGTCACCTGCGATCTTCTTCGCCAGAGTAGTATTGATATAATTCAGCGCAGCCTTGAAGGTTTCGTAATCCTCACCCTTCTCTGTGATCTCCGGATTCTCAGCCAGACCATTGGCCAGAAGAAGAACTGTATCATTGGTAGAAGTATCTCCATCAACAGAAACCATATTGTAAGTATCCTTAACATCCTCACTTAACGCTTCCTGCAGCATCTTCTTGGAAATCTTCGCATCAGTAGTAACAAACCCAAGCATTGTACACATATTCGGATGGATCATACCGGAACCCTTACACATACCACCAACAGTAACCGTCTTACCGCCAATCTCAATCTGAACAGCAACCTCTTTCTTTTTGGTATCAGTAGTCATGATCGCCTTCGCCGCCTCAGTACCAGCCTCCAGAGAACCATCCAGCTTCGGCGCCATCATCTTCACACCATTCTTAATACGGTCAATGGGAACCTGCATACCAATCACACCTGTAGAAGCAACCAGCACACTGTCAGCAGCCACCCCAAGAATCTCAGCAGCCGCATCTGCAGTCTCCTTACAATAACCATACCCTTCTGCACCAGTACATGCATTGGCAATACCACTGTTACAGATCACCACCTGTGCAGACGGATGATTATAAACAATATCCTGATCCCATTTAACAGGCGCAGCCTTCACCACATTGGTAGTAAAAGTCCCCGCAGCCACACATGGCACCTCACTGTAAACCATAGCCATATCCGTTCTGCCCTTATACTTAATCTCAGCCGCAGCCGCCGCTGCCTTAAATCCCTTAGCCGCCGTAACGCCGCCATCTATAATCTTCATAAAACCTCAATCCTTTCTATATAATAAGACAAACTATCTTGTTTCCCGTCCACATCCTCCACTCTCAGCGACTGCCGCAACTCCCCTGCGCAGTCACGTCCGTCAGACATCCACATCTCTTCCGTCCTGAAAAGTCAGCTCCGGAAATTATTTGGTTTTGAACGCATTTGCAGGGGCTGTAGTAACTCTTAGTGCTCGGGAATTTGCGTTATGAGGCGGCTGCATCACTGTCTGAGCGAAGTTTGCAACGGAGCGAGTTTGACAAGCCGCCTCATGCCTTTAGCAAATTCACGAGCACTTAGAGTTAGTAAGCCCCGAAACCGCGTTCAAAACCAAATAATTTCCGGAGCGTCCCTTTCCATTAATCTATCACGGACACATCGGCACCTGCAGCAGTCCCTCAGCCTCCTTAAATCCAAACATCAGATTCATATTCTGCACAGCCTGTCCCGCAGCACCTTTCACCAGATTATCCATAGCCCCCATCATAATAACTCTATGAGTTCTCGGATCGATCTTAAAGTTCACATCCACATAATTACTTCCTTCCACACACTTAGTCTGCGGACAAACATCCTTATCAAGCACACGAACGAAAGTCTCATTCTCATAATACTTATCATAAACTGCCTTCACCTCTTCATAAGAAACATCCTTAGTCAGAGAAGCATAAGCAGTCACCAGAATACCACGATTCATAGGAATCAGATGAGGTGTAAAATTAATCAGCACTTCCTTACCGCACGCATAACCAAGCTGATCCTCAATCTCAGGTGTATGTCTGTGAGTTGCAACACCATAAGCCTTAATATTCTCGTTTACTTCACAGAACAGATTGGCAACCTTCGCTCCACGTCCTGCTCCTGAAGTACCGGACTTCGCATCAATAATAATGGTAGACGGATCGATCAGTCCCTCTTTAATCAGCGGATAAATAGAAAGTGTGGAACATGTAGGATAACATCCCGGATTCGCAATCAATCTTGCCTTCTTAATCTCCTCACGATTAATCTCACACAAACCATAAACCGCCTCATCAATAAACTGCGGAGCTTTATGCTCAATTCCGTACCATTTCTCATATTTCTTCACATCTTTAATACGGAAATCCGCACTCAGATCAATAACTTTCGCCTTAGAAAGAATTCCTTCATTAATTAAAGAAGCACACAGTCCCTGAGGAGTAGCTGTAAAGATCACATCCACTTCATCAGCTAATGCTTCCATATTATCATCCATACATTTCGCATCTACCAGCTTAAAAAAGTTCTGATAAACATCTGCATATTTCTGGTCAATATAACTTCTTGAACCATACCACGCAACTTCCACATCTTTATGTCCCAGAAGCAGTCTCACGATCTCGTTACCTGCATATCCTGTGGCACCGATAATTCCTGCTTTAATCATAATAATTTCCTCCATCTTCGCCTCATCCGGCGGTCTTCATTTCATAGTAAAACTTTACTCTATCAGAGTGCTGGACTAATTATACATCTTACCTGCATAATATGCAATAGTCATTTTTCAATGTTTTTACATGGATTCTATTTTGCTTCACGAATTTTCCCCTGTCTTTTCCTATATTATGTTGCATATTTATGCAAAAACAGATAAAACTTTTTTGCATTTTTCTATTGCATATTTATAAAAAAAGGTGTATATTATCACTTGTTAAGCGGAATCACACGAAATCATCTTGTTCCGCATTGAATATTTATTCAAAAATTTCAATCAGAAATTACCGCATTTATTCAAAAATAATGCGCTGAACTCCCGACCTATTCATTTACTTTCGGCAAACGGATATCTCAGGAAATTTTTACAAATCAGGAAAATAATAAAATCCAATTTCAGGAGGAATACAATCATGAAAGAAAAAGTCGTTTTAGCATACTCAGGCGGTCTTGATACCACAGCCTTAATCCCATGGTTAAAAGAAACATTTGATTACGATGTTGTCTGCTGCTGCGTAAACTGCGGTCAGGGAAACGAACTGGACGGACTGGATGAAAGAGCAAAGCTTTCCGGTGCTTCCAAATTATATATCGAAGATATCGTAGATGAATTCTGTGATGACTTCATCGTTCCATGTGTACAGGCAGGTGCTGTATACGAACACAAATATCTCCTTGGTACATCCATGGCCCGTCCGGCAATCGCTAAGAAATTAGTTGAGATCGCACGTAAAGAAGGTGCAGTTGCTATCTGCCACGGTGCTACAGGTAAAGGTAATGACCAGATCCGTTTCGAACTTGGCATCAAGGCTCTTGCTCCTGACATCAAAATCATCGCTCCATGGCGTATGACAGACAAATGGACCATGCAGTCACGTGAAGATGAAATTGCATTCTGTAAAGCTCATGGAATCGACCTTCCATTCGATGCAAGCCACAGCTACAGCCGTGACAGAAACTTATGGCACATCAGCCATGAAGGTCTGGAACTGGAAGATCCTTCCCAGGCTCCAAATTATGACAATATGCTTGTTTTAGGTGTTACACCTGAGAAAGCCCCTGATAAAGAAACAGAAGTTACCATGACATTCGAGCAGGGTGTTCCGAAAACATTAAACGGCAAAGAAATGAAAGTTTCCGAGATTATCACTGAGCTTAACAAATTAGGCGGCGAGAACGGTATCGGTATCGTTGATATCGTTGAGAACCGTGTTGTTGGTATGAAATCACGTGGCGTATATGAGACTCCTGGTGGAACTATCCTGATGGCAGCTCATGAACAGCTCGAAGAACTTACACTTGACCGCGAGACAATGGAAACCAAGAAGAAACTTGGCAGCCAGTTCGCTCAGGTTGTTTACGAAGGAAAATGGTATACACCACTTCGAGAGGCAATCCAGGCATTCGTTGAATCCACACAGAAATATGTAACAGGTGAAGTGAAATTCAAACTGTACAAAGGCAACATCATCAAAGCCGGTACAACTTCTCCATACAGCCTGTACAATGAATCTCTTGCATCTTTCACAACAGGTGACCTCTATGACCACCACGATGCAGATGGATTCATCACACTGTTCGGACTTCCACTGAAAGTTCGCGCTATGATGTTAAAAGAAGTTGAGCAGAACAAGAAATAATTAATTGATAACAGATTCAGCCAGATGGACACTTTATTCATCTGGCTGTTTTTATTACCTGATACAGTATTGCAATTCTGTAAAAAATGGCACAAAAAAGACACAGCCAGATGGCCATGTCCGTTTTATCTGCTATGTTTATGATTATCTGCTTTCCAGTTCCGCACGTTTCTTATCGATAAGCTCCTGAAGTTTTTCCAGCTCTTCCACTGTAATCCCATCAGATTCCAGAAGCGCATTCATCATTTCCACCGGATTAATCTTTCTGCTTTTGGCATTTCCCTTTAAATAATCCTCTCTTGAAAGAAGAGGGGTATAATTTCTTGCATACACCTTGCCGTTCATTGAAGTTCCCGCAACCTGGATCAGGTTCTCTTTCAAAAGAAGCTCCAGGCATCTTCTTACTGTCGGCATTTTCAGTTCCGGTGCAATGTCATTGATCTCAAAAGCAGACAATGGTCTTCCCTCTTCCCAAAGCACATTCATAATATCATAACGTTTACCTTTTAAGATGTCCATCTTAAGATCTCCTTCCATTTTTAACCAGATATCACTATAATACAGAAATATCGAATTAATTACAATTACAGAGACCTTACACTGATTTACAGTCCTTTTACAAATTTGTTACCAAGTTTGTCCGGACAATAATACATCTTTCTACACATCACGAATCATTTCGTCATAAAACAAGCTGTTTTTTCTCAAGACGGGCATATACCCACTCTCTGAAAAGTGTATAGATGACAGATACTGTCGGAATGAAGATCAGCATTCCCGCAATTCCCATCAGACTGCCGCCAAGTGTTACAGCTACCAGTACCCAGATGGATGGAAGCCCGACAGAACCACCTACCACATGAGGATAGATCAGGTTTCCTTCTATCTGCTGCAGGATAAGGAAAAGTCCCAGAAACAGAACTGCTTTTACAGGACTTATCATAAGGATCAGAAAAAATGCTACCCAACATCCGATAATTCCGCCAAACAGCGGGATCAATGCTGTAAATGAAATCAGGACACCCACCAGCATTGCATATGGAAAATGCAGGATTGTCATGGATACAAAGAACATACTTCCAAGAATCACAGCTTCGATACACTGTCCGGTAATAAAGCTGGAAAAAATCCTGTTTGCCAGATTCCATACATGTGCCAGATATCTGACCGGTTTTTCCGGGAACATTGCGTACATTGCTTTTTTTATCTGCTGCAGGAGCTTTTCTTTCTGCAAAAGGACGTAGCAGGCGAATACAAAGCCAATGGATACATTCATTGCAGTAGTCAGAAGTCCTATGGTGATGGACACTGTGGAGGAAACAATGTTATTGACTCCGTTCTTCAGTACGCCGAGTACAGAATCGATTATTTTTCCCGGCTCAATGTCAAGAGACTGCGCCCATTTCACAACTTCCGGATTGTTTCCGAATACATTGTCGATCCATTTCTGGAAAACCGGAATATTTTCTTCTATCTTTTTCGCTATGTTTACGAATGTTGCCCCCAGTTCCGGTACTACTACCAGCATAACGATCACGATTATACAGATCACAAAGCAGATAGAAAGCACCAGGCTGACCGGCCTTGCCAGTTTTTGTGCTGTTTTTTTCTCTTGTTTCAAGGCTTTTCCGAACAGATGATGTTCTATGAATTTCATTGGAATATTGAGGATAAAAGCGATTCCGAAACCAATGATGAACGGAAAGAGAAAGCCAAGCAGAACTCTGACAGTGCTGATAACTATGTGCAGGTTCTGGACACCCAGATATAAGAGAATTGCGAATGCGATGAGCCATCGAATTTTTTTTATGTTTTCTTTGTCTAGCTGCATGTTTGTTTTTCCTTTCTTTTTGATATTGGAGAGTATTATATCATATTTTAATAATAAAATGAGGGACGCTTAGAAAAATATTTTATCTGCTATGCGGTTTCGACATCTAAGAGATTCTAAGTCATCTGAAATCTGCTAAAAGCATGAGAAGAAAAGTCTGTGATTGCTCGCTGGTGCTCAGGCAATGGACTTTTCTTCTCATAACGCAGATTTAAGAGGACT
Source organism: Blautia sp. DFI.3.45 (assembly GCF_020593505.1). Lineage (NCBI taxonomy): Bacteria > Bacillati > Bacillota > Clostridia > Lachnospirales > Lachnospiraceae > Blautia > Blautia sp. DFI.3.45. Next base: position 4,881 of record NZ_JAJDMI010000006.1, on the reverse strand, counting down.
AAGAATCTCTAAGATGCCTGCAAATGCATAGCAGATAAAATATTTTTCTAAGCTGGTAATTGGAAGGTGGAAAATATCGCATCAATTCGCATGTTAAAAGCCTACATGAATAAGAAAAACTTTAAATATGAAAGAGATTGTATAAGTTCACATGGGATATCATATACTTTATATAAATTCTGCCTGTAAAATGCTTTATAGACTATGAATTATCAAATAGCAATACAAAAAAGAATAATAAATTAAATTGCAGAAAGGAATTGACAGTTAACTGCAAATATTTTATAATCATTTTATAAACAATATAAGTAAACTTATATATGTCCATAATCGGTTGGACGTTTCTACCAACTACCGTAATAGTTGTCTATAAGTTCTCTCCCCAGGGAGAAAGAATGAGGTAAAGGCAGCATCGGTAGATTTTTTTTGCCTTTCCTTAACCACAAAAAGGAGGTATGGTTATGAACGAGCGGACTTTTGTTTTAAAGGGAACAATTTGCTACAGTAATTCTCTGACAGAACTTTCCATCACTGAAAATGGATATTTAGTATGTGAAGATGGGCGATGTGCAGGGGTGTTTGATGAGCTTCCTGAGAAATTTGCAGGAATCTCATGTACAGATTTTGGCGATGAGCTGATCATTCCGGGACTGACTGATCTGCATCTTCATGCTCCGCAGTATACGTTTCGTGCCTCGGGTATGGATCTTGAGCTGCTGGACTGGCTGAATACTTATACTTTTCCGCAGGAAGCGCGTTATGAAGATACAGAGTTTGCAAAAGAGGCTTATTCTATTTTCACTGAGAATATGAAGAAGAGCCCGAATACAAGAGCATGTATTTTCGGAACTCTGCATGTCCCTGCTACCGAGATCCTGATGGAACAACTGGATAAAACCGGAATAAAGGCTATGGTCGGCAAGGTAAATATGGACCGTAATGGTTCTCCGCAGTTGCAGGAAGAGAGTGCTCAGGCTTCTGCTGATGCTACGGTTCAGTGGATTAAGGATACGCTTGATAAATTTGAAAATGTAAAGCCGATCCTTACTCCGAGATTTACTCCATCCTGTTCTGATGAGCTGATGGAGAAGCTTTCGGAGATTCAGAAGAGATATCACCTGCCGATGCAGTCTCACCTTTCTGAGAATTTCGGTGAAATTGCCTGGGTGAAGGAGCTTTGCCCGAATACACATTTTTATGGAGAAGCATATAGCCAGTTTGATCTTTTCGGCGGTGACTGTCCGACGATTATGGCTCATTGTGTTCATTCTTCGGATGAAGAAATTGCCCTTATGAAAAAGCAAGGCGTTTATATTGCTCATTGTCCGCAGTCCAACACAAATCTCGCCTCAGGTATCTCTCCTGCGAGACGTTATCTGGACGAAGGCCTACACATCGGACTGGGCTCTGACATTGCAGGTGGAACTTCCGTTTCTATTCTGCGTGCCATGGCTGATGCTATTCAGGTTTCCAAGCTGTACTGGCGGCTGGTTGATTCTTCCATGAAGCCGCTCACTGTTGAAGAAGCCTTTTATATGGGAACAGAAGGAGGCGGTTCCTTCTTTGGAAAGGTTGGAAGCTTTAAGGAGGGGTATGAATTTGATGCGGTTGTGCTTAATGACAGCACTATTCCAACTCCACTGAAGCTCTCTCCGAAGGACAGACTTGAAAGACTGATCTACCTTTCCGATGACCGCAATATTACCGCTAAATATGTAGCCGGAAGAAAGATTCTGTAACTGCAGGAAATACAGATTCTGATGGTGTTTTTCCGGCATATCGTTAACAAAACGATATGCCGAGACGATTGATTCCAGGAGTTTCACCCTGTTTTTTCGGGATGATTATCTGAGACACCACAAAACAGCCGGCAATTTTTAAAATCAAAAGGGGGAAAGATTATGAATCTTGACAAATTATTCCATCTCAAAGAGAACCACACAGATGTAAAGACCGAAGTTATGGCAGGTATTACCACATTCATGACAATGGCATACATTCTGGCTGTAAACCCAAACATTCTGGAAGCATCCGGCATGGACAGAGGAGCTGTTTTTACAGCGACCGCACTGTCATCCTTTATTGCCACCTGTCTGATGGCTGCGCTTTCTAATTATCCATTCGTTCTTGCACCTGGCATGGGCCTGAATGCCTACTTTGCCTACACTGTTGTTCTTGGCATGGGTTACAGCTGGCAGCAGGCACTGGCAGCTGTATTTGTAGAGGGTATTATTTTTATCCTGTTATCTCTGACCAATGTGCGTGAGGCAATTTTCAATGCGATCCCAATGAACCTGAAACATGCGGTATCTGTTGGTATCGGACTGTTTATTGCTTTCATCGGACTGCAGAATGCTAAGATCGTAGTTAACAACGACTCCACTCTGGTAAGTGTATTTTCCTTTAAATCCTCCGTTTCCGGCGGAACCTTCAATACAGAAGGAATTACAGTTCTTCTGGCGCTGATCGGACTTCTCATCACTGCCATCCTTCTTGTTAAGAGTGTAAAAGGAAACATTCTCTGGGGTATCCTGATCACATGGGGACTTGGCATTATCTGTCAGTTGACAGGACTTTACAAACCTGATCCTGCAGCCGGCTGGTTCAGCCTCCTGCCTGATTTTTCAAACGGAATCTCCATTCCAAGCATGGCTCCCACATTTATGAAAATGGACTTCTCCATTGTCTTCACACTTGATTTCGTAGTCATTATGTTTGCATTCCTGTTTGTAGATATGTTCGATACACTTGGAACATTGATCGGTGTTGCTTCCAAAGCTGATATGCTTGACAAAGAAGGCAAACTTCCAAACATCAAAGGTGCTCTTCTTTCTGACGCAGTAGGAACTACAGTAGGTGCTATGTGTGGTACTTCCACAGTTACTACTTTCGTAGAGAGTGCTTCCGGTGTTGCTGAAGGCGGACGTACAGGACTTACTTCCCTGGTAGCAGCCATCCTCTTCGGATTATCACTGCTGTTATCCCCGATCTTCCTGGCAATCCCGTCCTTTGCCACAGCACCGGCTCTGATCATCGTTGGATTCCTGATGCTCACATCAGTAACCAAGATTGACTTCAACGACATGACTGAAGCAATCCCGGCATTTATCGCGATCATCGCAATGCCATTCCTGTACAGCATTTCTGAAGGTATCTCCATGGGTGTTATCTCCTATGTGATCATCAACGTTGTTACAGGAAAAGCAAAAGAAAAGAAGATCAGTGTACTGATGTATGTACTCGCTGTATTGTTTATTTTGAAATATATCTTTATCTGATATAAATATCAGATACACATTTACAAAAAGAAGTCTCCTGCAGAGGCTTCTTTTTATTTCTATAATCTTCTTTCTCTTTTTATATCTATGATGTATAATTATGAAAGTGTTTATTCATTTTCAGATCAATAAGGCACCGGCACTCTTAAAATATATTTGAAATATTTTATAATATGAGGGCACTGAACAGTTACAAAATTCCAGTGCCTCTGTCCACACTGAATGAATAAATATTTTGTTTTATCCACATTTTATACATTCTATTTACACTTTATTATTTTACACATTAATATAAGGAAGGATTACACACATCATGCAAAAACAACAGATCCCTTTAAAAAATTCCCTGCTCCTGCTTCTCGCAGCGATTATCTGGGGTATCGCTTTTGTGGCTCAAAGCGTAGGAATGAAATACGTAGGAGGCTTTACTTTTAATGCCGTCCGTTCCCTTATCGGAGCAGTCGTTCTGATTCCACTGATTTTTATTCTGAAAAAGAGAAACTCTCCTTCAGATTCTGCTTCCAAAGCATCTGGCAGATCTGACACCTCAAGTAATACTGTATCCAATATGCAGGAGAAAAAAACTCTGATTATCGGCGGTATCGCCTGCGGTATCTGCCTCTGTCTGGCAAGCAATTTCCAACAGTTCGGCATCAAGTATACAACCGTCGGAAAAGCCGGCTTTATCACTGCCTGTTATATTGTGATCGTCCCTGTCATCGGACTATTCCTTGGCAAAAAATGCACAAAATTTATCTGGGCTGCCGTTGCAATGGCTCTGATCGGACTTTATCTCCTGTGCATCACAGATGGATTTTCTATCGGAAAAGGAGATCTGCTCGTACTGGTATGCGCATTTCTATTTTCACTGCACATACTGGTCATCGACTACTTTTCTCCAAAAGTAGACGGAGTAAAGCTCTCCTGCATTCAGTTCCTGACATGTGGTATCCTTTCCGGCATTCCCGCTCTGCTCCTTGAGCATCCGGAACTCTCATCCATCTTGGCAGCATGGCAGCCAATCCTCTACGCAGGTGTCATGTCATGCGGAGTAGCTTACACCTTGCAGATTATCGGTCAGAAAAACATGAACCCAACTGTAGCATCCCTGATACTCAGCCTGGAATCCTGCATCTCTGTCCTAGCCGGATGGATCATCCTCAGACAGCAACTAAGTACTAAAGAAATCCTTGGATGTGTCATCATGTTTGCTGCTATCATCCTTGCACAGCTTCCACAGAAGCAGACAGAATAATATGCAGAGTAGGTCAGAGGGTCTATTCCCTCTTTCCTCTCATCAAACTGCATGTGAGTTTCTCCTTCATACGACTATACGGCTTTCCAGCATTCTTCTTTCTACAGCATTGTACCACACCACCATTCGTTGTAAGCCTTTTTTTCGTAATCCTTATTCTGCTCCATGGATATTTCAAACAGAAGATGGAAAAGAAAAAGTTATTGCTATAGACGGGCATGGAAGCTATGTAACAGAAATAGTCTCTGACTAACTTAAAAAAATAAACTCCCCACTTCGTCAGAAATTCATCCTGATATGCTACCCTCATATAGGACAATGAAATATAAAAGTCCTATATGGGGGTAT